>SLKW01000418.1 GCA_007134405.1 Paracoccaceae bacterium | reverse complement strand
TGGGCGACGCTCGGTTCAAGCGCAAGAGCAAGGAGGTCTTCCGCGCCAGGTTGGAGAATGCGACGGCGATCCTTGTGAGCCACTCGCTCAACGACATGCGGAATTTCTGCGACAGCGGGCTCGTGCTGAATGAGGGCAAGCTGGAATATTATGCCGATGTCGACGATGCGATCCGACGGCATGAGGAACTGATGGCCTGAAGACGACGGCGCCGTTCCTGGAGCGCTTCGTATTTGACCTGAGACTACCCCGCGGTCTGACGTCAGCGCCCATTGGACCCTACGCGATGTACTGCTGAAACCGCGTTCGCAGTGGATTCGGCAACGGTCCTGACGTGATTCATCAGGTTTTCCGTGCTTCAGAGCCCGAGATATCGCCTTTCGATCTCGTCGGTCAGCGCCCCCGGGTCCCCGTGCCAAACGGACTGCCCGCGTTCGAGGATCACGCAGGCATCGGCCAGTGGCAAAATCTCGGACAGGGTCTTGTCTACCAGAAGGATCGACAGCCCCTCGGCCTTCAACGCGGCAATCGCAGTCCAGATCTCGCGCCGGATCACCGGCGCCAGCCCCTCGGTCGCCTCGTCGAGCAGCAGGAGTCGCGGGTTGGTCATCAGCGCACGCCCGATCGCCAGCATCTGCTGCTCGCCGCCCGAGAGCGTGAGCGCGTATTGATCGGCGCGCTCGCCCAGCCGCGGGAAGAAATCGCGCACGCGCTTGAGCGTCCAGGGACCGGGGCGGGCTGCGGCGATCAGGTTTTCGGTCACCGTGAGGTTGGGAAAACACCGCCGCCCCTCGGGCACCAGTCCCAGGCCGAGTCGCGCGGCCCGGTAGGATGGCAGTGCCGTGATGTCACGACCGCCGAACCGGATGCGCCCGCCGCGCACCGGCAGCATGCGACAGATGCTCTGGATGGTGGTCGTCTTGCCCATTCCGTTGCGGCCCATGAGCGCGACGGCCTGCCCCTCTTCCACGGTCAGGTCCACTCCGAACAGGGCCTGGCTTGCGCCGTAAAAGACCTCCAGCGCCTCGACCTCCAGCATCGCACTCACGCGCCTTCCTCCTCGCCCAGATAGGCGCGCCGGACCTCGGCATTGGCGCGGATCTCGGCCACGGGGCCTGCGGCAATGATCCGCCCGCCGGCCAGCACCGAGACGCGGTCGGCCAGGGCGAAGACGGCGTCCATGTCGTGCTCGACCAGCAGGATCGGGGCCTCGGCGCGCAGCTTGTCCAGAAACGCGGTCAGCCGCCGGGCGCCGTCCGTGCCCATCCCCGCCATCGGCTCGTCGAGAAGGAAGGCCCGCGGCTCCAGGGCGAGCGCCACGGCAATTTCCAGAAGCCGCCGTTCGCCATGCGACAGCTCGGCCGACGGCACGCTGGCGCGGCCCTCGAGCCCGACGCGGCGCAGCACCTCGCGCGCCGGGTCCATCAGGCCGCGGTCGCGCATCACCGGCCACAGGAACCTGTAGGGATGCCCCTGCCGCGCCTGCAGCGCCAGCATCACGTTGCGCCGCGCCGAGTATTCCGGGATCAGCGACGAGATCTGGAAGCTGCGCCCCAGGCCCAGCCGCGCGCGCTGCGCCACAGACAGACGCGAGATGTCCTGCCCGCGGAAGTGGATGCTGCCCGAATCCGGCGGCAGCTTGCCCGAGATCAGCGCCATCAGCGTCGACTTGCCCGCTCCGTTCGGACCGATCAGCGCGTGGATCTCGCCCGGCTTCAATGTCAGCGACACGTTGTCGGTTGCGCGCAGGGCGCCGAAGCTCTTGCTCACGCCGCGCAGGTCCAGAACCGGCTCAGCCATGACGCGCCCTCCCGGCCAGAAGTCCGATCAGACCGCCACGGGCAAACAGCACCACACCCAGCAGGATGAGCCCTAGGAAGAACTGCCAGTGTTCGGTGATGCCGCCGAAGATCACCTCGAAGGCGACCAGGATCGCCGCCCCCGCCACCGGTCCGAAAAGGCGTCCCACCCCGCCCAGGATGATGATCACGATCAGCTCGCCTGACATCTGCCACGCGATCATCGCGGGGCTGACGAAGCGCGTCAGATCCGCCATCATCGCGCCGGCAAGCCCGGTGATCATCCCCGACAGCACGAAGGCCGCCAGCTTCACGCCGAAGGGCGAGATGCCCACCGCCGCCGCGCGGTCCGGGTTCTGCCGGATCGCCATCAGCGCCGCGCCGAACCGCGCCGCCCGCAGCATGGCGAAGAAGACCAGCGCCAGCATCAGCACGCCGTAGGACAGGATGAACATGTCCCAGGGCCGCATCGTGTTCAGCCCCGGAAACTGGTTGCGCACGAAGATCGGCAACCCGTCCTCGCCCCCATAGGCGGGCCAGGACAGCGTGAAGTAGAAGATCATCTGCGCGAAGGCGAGCGTGATCATGATGAAGAAAATTCCGCTCGTGCGCAGGCTCAGCGCGCCGATGATCAGCGCCAGAAACCCCGACAGCAGCGCCGCCCACAGCCAGATCCAGAGCATCTGGTTGCTGCCGGTCACCCCGATCCACATCGGCAGGCCGGTGAAGGCGTGATGCGCCATGATCCCCGCGACATACCCGCCCAGCCCGAAATAGGCCGCATGCCCGAACGAGACCATGCCGCCGAGCCCCAGCGCCAGGTTCAGCCCGACGCCGGCCAGCGCCAGGATGGCGACGCGGGTGGCGAGCGTGACGTAGAAGGGCTCGTTGATCCACAGTGCCACCAAGGGGACGATCAGCAGCGCCATTGCCAGCACCGCGTTGACGATCCATTCTCTGCGCATTTCAGCCATGGGCGGGGAACAATCCTCGGGGGCGCAGGATCAGGACCAGCGCCATCAGCAGATAGATCAGCATCGAGGCCAGCGCCGCACCGACGCCCATGGCCTGTGCCGGGTCCAGAAACGCCGCGAAGATGCGCGGCAGCAGAAACCGCCCCATCGTGTCGATCACGCCAACCAGAAGCGCACCGACCATCGCCCCCTTGATCGAGCCGATACCGCCGATGACGATGACCACGAAAGCGAGGATCAGCACTGGCTCGCCCATCCCCACCTGTACCGACTGGATCGCGCCCACCAGTGCCCCGGCCATGCCGGCAAGGGCCGCCCCCAGCGCGAAGACGACCGTATAGAGCCAGCGGATGTTCACTCCCAGCGCGGCGATCATCTCGCGGTCGGATTCGCCGGCGCGGATCTGGATGCCCAGCCGCGTCTTGGCGATGAGCAGCCACAGCCCGATCGCCACCGCGATCCCGATTCCGATCAGCGCCAGCCGATAGAGCGAGTACCGCGTGATGCCCAGATCGACCGTGCCGCGCAGCAGATCCGGCACCGACAGATAGAGCGGGAAGGGGCCGAAAATCATGCGCACGCCTTCCGACAGGATCAGGATCAGCGCGAAGGTCGCCAGCACCTGGTCGAGATGGTCGCGGTCGTAAAGTCGTCGGATCACCGTAAGCTCGATCAGTGCCCCGGCCGCGGCCGCCGCGGCGAGCCCGGCGATCAGCCCAAGCCAGAAACTGCCGAAGGCCGCCGCCGCCGCCGCGCAGACGAACGCCCCGATCATGTAGAGCGAGCCATGGGCAAGGTTGATCAGCCCCATGACGCCGAAGACCAGCGTCAGGCCAGCCGCCATCAGGAACAGCATCAGCCCGAACTGCACGCCGTTCAGGAGCTGCTCTGCAAAGAGTGCCACGCTCATGATGAAACTTTCGCCGGAACACTGCGGCGCGCATCAGAAGCGGCGCGCCGCGGCAGGGTTCGCCTTACATGCTGCAATCGTCGCCGTAGACGTCCTGATGCTCCTCAAAGGCGGTGCCGATGATCTCGTTGGTCAGTTCGCCATCTTTCTCGACCACTTCGCGGACATAGACGGTCTGGATGGGATGATGGTTGTCGGCAAACCGGAACTCCCCCCGGACCGAGTCGAAATCGGCGGCCTTCAGCGCCTCGCGGAACGCGTCGCGGTCCGAGATGTCGGCCGCGTCCATCGCCGACAGGATCAGGTTCGCGGTATCGAAGCCCTGGCTCGCGTAGAGCGACGGGATGCGGCCGTATTCCTCGCGGAACGCCTCGACGAAGGCCACGTTCGCCTCGTTGTCCAGATCGGGCGACCATTGGCTGGTGTTGATCACGCCAAGCGCCGCCGAACCCATGGCGGGCAGAACATCCTGGTCGAACGAGAAGCCCGCCGAGATGATCGGCAGATCGACGCCCGACTGCTCGTACTGCCGCATGAAGGAAATCCCCATGCCGCCGGGCAGGAAGATGAAGATGCTGTCCGCGCCCGAGGCGCGGATCTGCGCGATCTCGGCGGCATAGTCGGTCTGGCCGACCTGGGTATAAAGCTCCCCGGCCAGCTCGCCCTCGAAAAAGCGTTTGAACCCGGTCAGCGCGTCCGTTCCAGCCGGGTAGTTCGGCGCCATGATGAAGGCGTTCTCATAGCCCAGCTCATTGGCGTGCTGACCCGCGGCCTCGTGCAGCATGTCGTTCTGCCAGGCGGCGTTGAAATAGTCCTGATGACAATTCGCGCCCGCCAGGGCCGAGGGCCCGGCATTCGGCGAGATGTAGAACACGCCCTGCGCCACGGTCGAGGGCACGACGGCCATCGCCAGGTTCGACCAGATGATGCCTGTCAGGATCTGCGCACGCTCCGACTGGATCATCCGCTCGGCGATCTGCACGGCCAGTTCCGGGCGCTGTGCGTCATCCTCGACCACCAGGCGCAGGTTCTCGTTGCCGGCTTTCCTCAGCGCCAGCTGGAACCCGTCCCGGACATCGACCCCCAACCCGGCCCCGCCACCCGACAGGGTGGTGATCATCCCGACCGTCACATCCTGCGCCAGGGCGCCCTGCGCCCCGAACGCCAGCGCCGCCAGTCCGACGGCCACGCGCTTTGCGTAAGTCATTGCCTTCCTCCCTACGAGTCTCGTTGTTGTAGGAAGCATACTGGCCGCGTCCCGATGCGCATGCAAGTTTTCATTTCAAGCCTGAAAGAAAATCGCGCGCGCGCTGAGCCGCAAGCGAAAACCGGGCCAAGGCCCAATGCGACGCCAAGAAACCCCGCGTCGAGCGTCCTCAGGCCTCGAGCTCGGTGTCCCAGTACAGGAAGTCGGTCCAGCTTTCGTGCAGGTGGTTCGGCGGAAAGCGGCGGCCGATGTCGATCAGCTCCTGCGCCGCGGGCCGGCGCGGCGGGCGGCGCAGGCGCATCCCGGCTTCCCTCAGGGTTTTCGCGCCCTTGCTCAGGTTGCAGCAGGCGCAGGCGGCGACGACGTTCTGCCAGCTGGTGATGCCGCCCAACGCGCGGGGGACGACATGGTCGAAGGTCAGGTCCTGCTTCGACCCGCAATACTGGCAGGTGAATTCGTCGCGCAGAAAAAGATTGAAGCGCGTGAAGGCCACGCGCTTCCGGGGTTTGACATAGTCCTTGAGCACAACGACCGAGGGTATTCGAAGCTCAATCCGCTGGCTGCGCACCGTCGCCTCGTATTCGGCGACGATATCGACCCGGTCCAGCCAGACCGCCTTGACCGCCTCCTGCCACGGCCAGAGCGACAGCGGGAAGTACGACAGCGGCCTGTAATCGGCGTTCAGCACCAGCGCCGGATACCGCTTCAGCGCCGCGGGCTCGTTTACGAAACTGTGTCGGAAGTCGCCATCCATCGGCCGCCGCGCTCCAGTTCTGTCTGCGTCGAACCGGGGCTCGACATACCGACTATATCTCGTGTCCGCCATCTGGCAAGCCCCGCGATGTGGGCGGTTTGCCGCAGACGCAGCATTGCAGACAGGTGTAACGCTTTTGCGAAGCCCGCAAGGCCCGCCACGGCCCGACAGCGCCCGACGCGGCCCGACAACGCCCGGCCACACCGGCCGGGCCGGGCTCAGCCGGGCAGTTTCTCGCGCAGGAAGCTCAGCGCCAGCGACAGGCCGTCGGGCGCGATCCCGTGGCCGATGCCCTTGGAGACATGCGCATAGGTCTCGAACCCAGCCTCGGTCAGCGCGTCGGCGGCCTCCGACAGGCTCGCGACCGGCACCATCTCGTCGGCATCGCCGTGGATCAGGAAGACCGGCGGCTTGCTCACCGCCTCGCGGGCCAGCGCCTTCGGGTTCAGCAACCGCCCCGAGAAGCCGACGATCGCCGCCACCGGCGCAGGCCGTCGCGGCGCGACCTGCAGGCTCATCATCGTGCCCTGGCTGAAGCCGACCAGCGCCAGCGCCGCGGGTTCCAGCCCCTCGGCCGAAAGCGTCGCGTCGATGAAGGCGTTCAGGTCGTCGGACGCGGCCAGCATCCCGGCGACCGCCGCCGCCTCGGACGACCCGTCCAGCCAGGGGATCGGAAACCACTGGAAGCCGAAGGGATTGCCCGAACAGCGCTCGGGCGCGTTCGGGGCGAAGAAGGCGGTGTCGGGCAGGTGCGGGGCCAGCGGATCGGCCAGGCCCAGAAGGTCGGCCCCATCGGCGCCATAGCCATGCAGGAAGATCACCGCCGACCGGGCCTTGCCCCTGGCCACGCCCTTGCGGTCCGATTGCAGCTTGCGCGTCATGCTTGTCCTTTCACGCCACACCCTCGCGGTTCTTGGCGTGGTGGTAATAGTGCCAGAGCATCCCCGCCGCAACCGTGCGCCAGGGCGTCCAGGCCTCGGCCATGCCGCGCAGCGCGCGCTCCTTCGGCCGCTCCGGCAGCGAAAACAGGATCCGCGTGGCCTCCTGCAGGGCCAGGTCGTTGGGCGCGAAGACATCGGCGCGGCCCAGGCTGAACATCGCATAGATCTCGGCCGTCCAGCGCCCGATCCCGGGCAACTCCACCAGCGTCGCGACGACCTCGGCGTCGGGCGCCGTGCGCAGCGCCTCGAAATCGATCCCCGCCTCGGCCAGCGCGCGGATATAGCGGATCTTCTGCCGCGACAGGCCGGCCGCGCGCAGCGCCGCGTCCTCGGCCTGGCGGATGGTCGCGGGTTCCGTCAGCCCGGTCGCCGCCAGCCGGCCCTGGATGGCGCGCGCCGCCGCGGTCGAGACCTGCTGGCTCACGATCGCGCCCATCAGCGCGGCGAACCCGTCGGCGCGGCGGCGCAGCGGCGGCGGGCCGCACAGCTCCAGTGCTTCGGCAAAGCGCGGCTCGGCGCGCGCCAGCCAGCCCGCGCCCTCGCGCATACAGTCCTCGCTCGTCAGGATGCGTCCCACCGTCATGCGCGGCAGACTGCGCCAGCCGCGGGCTGGCGGCAAGGGGGCGGCAAGGGGGGCGGCAATCGGGGCGGGGCGGTAGCAGCGTGCCGGGCGATGGGGGCAGAATGGCAACACCGCTCCGGCAATCCCCGGAGGCGGCGGTTTTCCGCTGGGCAATACAGAGGCTTGCTGGCATCAACGGGCCAATAACAAGACCTAGGCTTCGGAATGGACCCCTGGACGGCACTGGACGCCCGGCACGCCCGCGTCGCGGACCGCGCGATCGCCACGCTTTTCGATGACCCCGGCCGCGCGGGCGATTTCAGCACGACCCTGCGCAGCGACCCGCTGGGCGAGATGCTTCTCGATTACTCGAAGACCAATATCGACGCCGAGATGCGCGCCGCCCTTCTCGACCTGGCGCGCGCCCAGGGGCTCGAGGCGCGGCGCGACGCCATGTTCGCGGGCCAGCGCATCAACGAGACCGAGGATCGCGCCGTCCTGCACACCGCGCTGCGCGATCTCGACGGTTCGGTCACCGTCGATGGCCAGGACGTCATCCCGCAGGTCCACCGCACGCTCGCGCGGATGGAGACCTTCGCCCGCGACCTGCGCGACGGGCGCATCCGGGGCGCGGCGGGGCGGATCACTGATGTGGTCAATATCGGCATCGGCGGCTCGGACCTCGGCCCGGCGATGGCGGTGCAGGCGCTGGCGCACTATTGCGACGGGCCGCGCTGCCATTTCGTCTCCAATGTCGACGGCGCGCATATCCACGACACGCTGAAAGGGCTCCATCCCGAAACCACGCTGGTCGTCGTCGCCTCGAAGACCTTCACCACGACCGAGACGATGACCAACGCGCGCACCGCCCGCGACTGGATGATGCGCGGCGGCGATCCGGCCCGGCAGTTTGTCGCGCTCTCCTCCGCGCTCGACCGCACCACCGCCTTCGGGATCGATCCGGGGCGCGTCTTCTCGTTCGAGGATTGGGTCGGCGGGCGCTATTCGGTCTGGGGCCCGATCGGGCTGAGCCTGATGATCGCCATCGGCACCGACAATTTCCGCGCCTTTCTGGCCGGCGCCGCCGCGATGGACCGCCATTTCCGCGAGACCCCGCTTGAGCAGAACATGCCGGTGATGGCCGCGCTCGTCGGCATCTGGCACCATCAGGTCTGCGGCCACGCGACCCGCGCCATCCTGCCCTACGACCAGCGGCTGGCGCGCCTGCCGGCCTATCTCCAGCAGCTCGAGATGGAATCGAACGGCAAGCGCGTGGCGATGGACGGCAGCCCGCTGTCGCGTCCCTCGGGCGCCGTGGTCTGGGGCGAGCCCGGCACGAACGGGCAGCACGCCTTCTTCCAGCTTCTGCACCAGGGCACGCAGATCGTGCCGTGCGAATTCCTGCTCGCCGCGCAGGGGCACGAACCGGCGCTGGCGCGCCATCACGCGCTGCTCGCCGCCAACTGCCTCGCCCAGTCCGAGGCGCTGATGCAGGGCCGCAGCTTCGAGGCGGCGCTCGCCCAGGCGCACGCGGACGGGCTGACCGGCGCCGCCGCCCGGAGGATCGCCCGCCACCGCAGCTTCCCCGGCAACCGGCCTTCCACAACTCTGCTCTATCCGAAGCTCAATCCCGCGACACTCGGCGCGATCCTTGCACTTTATGAACATCGTGTCTTTGTCGAAGGCGTCGTGCTCGGCATCAACTCCTTCGATCAATGGGGGGTGGAACTCGGCAAGGAAATGGCCGGCTCCCTCCTGCCGATGGTCGAGGGCAAGGTCGAGGCCGCCGGGCGCGACGGCTCCACGCTGAACCTGCTCTCGGCACTGCACCGCCTGCGCGGCTGACCGCAGGCGGACCGGCGGCGCCGCACGCTTCATCTTGCCCGAAATACGCACTTTCGCCCTCGTCCCGGCGGCGCATCCGCCGGCAGGCGATTTCCCTGCCGCCGCCCTGCCGCAACGTTCGCAACGTCATGACGTCATACCGACGCGATACCGACGCCGTTCCAGACCCTTCGAAAGCCCTCCCGGCGCCGCCATCGCAGCGGATGCGCCCGCCCGCCATCCATGCCATCATGCACCCGAAAACAGGAGGGAATCGCATGGAAATCACCCGCAACGGAACCCGCCCCGCCCGCAGCGGCCCGGCCGAATACTTCACCGGCACCGTCCGCCTCGACCCGCTGATGGCCGCCGACACCCCCGGCCGCCCCGCCGGTCTCTGGGTCACGTTCGAGCCCGGCGCGCGCACCAACTGGCACACGCATCGCCTGGGCCAGACGCTCATCATCACCGCCGGCCTGGGCCGCGTCCAGCGCGAGGGCGGACCGGTGCAGGAGGTCGGCCCCGGCGACGTGGTCTGGTTCGAACCCGGCGAGAAACACTGGCACGGCGCCGCCCCCGCTGTCGCCATGAGCCACATTGCCATCCAGGCCGCCCAGGAGGGTGAAACGACGGACTGGATGGAGCCCGTGACCGCCGCGCAGTACGAAAGCGATGAGAAAGGCTGAAAAACGTTTGATCTCAGTGATTTGCTGGCTTTACTTGACAGACCGCCTCGGCAAGCCCCGCGGCGGCGGGCCGTGGGGCGATTAGGTCACGAAAATGTCGCTTTATCAGCCTCTTGTCAGCCGTTCTCGATCATTTCCGATTGCCGCACGATCACCTCGGCCTGCTTGATCGAGGCGATGTCCACCAGCCGCCCCTTGTAGACCGTCGCGCCCTCGCCGCGGGCCTTGGCCTCCTCCATCGCGGCAAGGATCTCGCGCGCCTCGGACACGGCCGCCTCCGACGGGGTGAAGACCTCGTTGGCCAGCGCCACCTGCTTGGGATGGATCGCCCATTTGCCGACCATGCCCAGCGTCGCCGACCGCCGCGCCTGCGCCCGGAACCCGTCGTTATCCGAGAAATCGCCGAAGGGCCCGTCGACCGGCAGCACCCCATGCGTCCGGCAGGCCGCGACGATCGCCGCCTGCGCCCAGTGCCAGGGGTCGGCCCAGTACTGCTGGCCCTCGCGCACCATGTAGTAGTTTTCCTGCGTTCCGCCGATACCGGTCGTGGCCATCCCCATCGACGCGGCGAAATCCGCCGCACCCAGCGACATCGCCTGCAGCCGGGGCGAGGCCGCGGCGATCTCCTCGACATGGGCGATGCCGGCGGCCGATTCGATGATCACCTCGAAGGCGATGGGTTTCGCCCGGCCCTTGGCCCGCTCGACCGCCGTGACCAGCGCATCGACGGCGTAAAGATCCCCCGCGCAGCCGACCTTGGGGATCATGATCTGGTCCAGCCGGTCGCTCGCCTGTTCCAGCAGATCGACCACGTCGCGGTACCAGAACGGCGTATCGAGCCCGTTGATCCGCACGCTCAGCGTCTTCTTGCCCCAGTCCACGTCATGCGTGGCCGCGATGACATTCTTCCGCGCCGCGTCCTTGTCGTCGGGCGCCACCGAATCCTCCAGGTCCAGGTTGATCACATCCGCCGCCGATCCCGCCATCTTCTCGAAGATCGCGGGGCGCGACCCGGGGCCGAAAAGCTGGCAGCGGTTGGGGCGAGCCGGGGGTGTGGGCTGGATGCGAAAGGACATGGGCAGACTCCGGTCAGGATATTGCGTGGCGACGCGCGCAAGGGTTATGAACTTGCGCGCCGCTTCGCAACCCCGTTTCTGCACCTGCGAAAGACGGCTTGCCGCGCGCCCGGGGCGCGATACGTCTTGCACTTGCCACGCCCGCGCAGCAGAAACCCCACGACACCCCGCCCGCAACCGGCCGCAAGGAGAGCGCGATGATCGAGACCCCGTATCTTCTTTTCCTCGGCGATGCGCCGGACCCGCTGGCGGCCAAGGTCGCGCAGGGGATCAAGGACTGGCGGCCGGAATACGCAATGGGGCAATTGCGCCTCGACGGCTGCCGCGCCGACATGCGCATCCCCGACATGACGCTGGCCGAGGCGAAGGAAGCGGGCGTCAAGACCGTGGTCATCGGGGTGGCGAACCGCGGCGGCGTGATCTCGCAGACCTGGAAGAAGGTGCTGGTTCAGGCGCTGGAAGAGGGCTTCGACCTCGCCTCGGGCCTGCACAACCTCCTGCGCGACGAGGAGGATCTCGCCGCCGTCGCCCGCGCCACCGGGCGCAAGCTGCATGACGTGCGCATCCCTTCGGTGAAGTACCCCATCGCCAACGGCCTGCGCCGTACCGGCAAGCGCTGCCTCGCCATCGGCACCGATTGCTCGGTCGGCAAGATGTACACCGCGCTCTGCATGGAGCGCGAGATGCGCGAGCGCGGCATGAAGGCCACCTTCCGCTCGACCGGCCAGACGGGCATCCTGATCACCGGCGACGGCGTGCCGCTCGATGCGGTGATCGCCGATTTCATGGCCGGCGCCATCGAATGGCTGACGCCCGACAACGACTCCGACCACTGGGATCTGATCGAAGGGCAGGGGAGCCTGTTCCACGTCAGCTATTCGGGCGTCACGCTGGCGCTGATCCATGGCGGCCAGCCCGATGCGCTGATCCTCTGCCACGAGCCGACGCGCCCGCACATGCGCGGCCTGCCGGACTACAAGCTGCCGACGCTGGAGGCGCTGCGCGATCTGGGCCTCGAACTGGCGCGGGTGGCCAATCCGGGCTGCCAGGTGGTCGGCATCGCGGTCAACACCCAGGGCCTGGCCGAGGATGCCGCGCGCAGCTACCTGGCCGAGGTCGAGGCGCGCATGGGCCTGCCGGCGACGGACCCCTACCGCTTCGGCGCGGGCAAGCTGGTCGACGCGCTGGACGCGCTCTGAGGGCAGGGGGGCGATGCCCCCGCGCGCCGATGCGACAGAGGAAGGGATTGCGATGATTTCCGTACGGGCCGAAAGCTTCCGCCTGGCCGAGGTATTCACGATCGCGCGCGGCTCGCGCACCGAGGCGCAGGTGCTGACGGTCGAAGTAACCCGCGGCGGGGTCACGGGGCGCGGCGAATGCGTCCCTTACGCGCGCTACGGGGAATCGCTCGATAGCGTGGCGGCGCAGATCACGGGGCTGCCCGCCGATATCACCCGGGCCTCTTTGCAATCGGCGCTGCCCGCGGGCGCGGCGCGCAACGCGGTCGACTGCGCGCTCTGGGATCTGGAGGCCAAGGCCGCCGGCCGGCGGGTCTGGGAACTGGCCGGGCTGCCCGCGCCGGGTCCGGTGCTGACGGCCTTCACGCTCTCGCTCGACACGCCCGAGAAGATGCGCGCGGCGGCGGCGAAGAACGCGCACCGTCCGCTTCTGAAGATCAAGCTGGGCACGCCCGACGACATGGCCCGGCTGGAGGCGGTGCGCGAAGGCGCGCCGAGCGCCCGGATCATCGTCGATGCCAACGAGGGCTGGACGGCCGAGGTCTATGCCGATCTCGCCCCCCACCTGCTGCGCCTTGGCGTGCAGATGGTCGAGCAGCCGCTGCCGGCGGGAGACGACGCGATGCTGGCCGAGATCGATCGCCCGCTGCCCGTCTGCGCCGACGAATCCTGCCACGACCGCGCCAGCCTCGCCGCGCTCACGGGCAAGTACGACATGATCAACATCAAGCTCGACAAGTCGGGCGGGCTGACCGAGGGGCTGGCACTGCGCAACGCAGCGCAGGACCGGGGCTTTGGCATCATGGTCGGCTGCATGGTCGGAACCTCGCTGGCCATGGCGCCCGCCGTTCTGGTCGCGCAGGGGGCGAAGGTCGTCGACCTCGACGGGCCGCTCCTGCTGGCCGAGGATCGCGACCCGGCGCTTAAATACGACGCGGCGGGCGTGCACCCGCCCGAACCGGAACTCTGGGGATGAGGGATTGACCATGAACCGCACCGTTTACGTCAACGGCGACTACCTGCCCGAGGATCAGGCGAAGGTGTCGGTGTTCGACCGCGCCTTCCTGATGGCCGACGGCGTCTACGAGGTGACCTCGGTCCTCGGCGGCAAGTTGATCGACTTCCCCGGCCACCTGGCGCGGCTGCAGCGCTCGCTCGACGCGCTCGAGATCGGCAACCCGCATTCCGACGACGACTGGCTGGCGATCCACCGCGAAATGGTCGCCCGCAACGACCTGGAAGACGGCATGATCTACCTGCAGGTCAGCCGCGGCAACCCGGGCGACCGCGACTTCGCCTATCCGCCCGCCGATACCCCGCCCACGGTCGTGCTCTTCACCCAGTCGAAGCCGGGCCTGGCCGACAGCGCGCAGGCGAAGACCGGCATGAAGGTCGTCACGATCCCCGACATCCGCTGGGGGCGGCGCGACATCAAGACCGTGCAGCTGCTCTACCCGTCGATGGGCAAGATGATGGCCAAGAAGGCCGGCGCCGACGACGCCTGGATGGTCGAGGACGAACTGGTGACCGAGGGGACCTCGAACAACGCCTATATCGTCAAGGGAGGCAAGATCATCACCCGGGGCCTCTCTACCGACATCCTGCATGGCATCACCCGCGCCGCCGTCCTGCGCTTCGCCCGCGAGGCGCAGATGGAGGTCGAGGAACGCCCCTTCACGGTTGAAGAGGCGCAATCGGCCGACGAGGCCTTCATCACCTCGGCCTCGGCCTTCGTCATGCCCGTGGTCGAGATCGACGGCCGCGCCCTGGGCGAGGGCAAGCCCGGCCCGGTGGCCACCCGCCTGCGCGAGATCTATCTCGACGAGAGCCGGAAGGCGGCGATCTGATCGGTTCGGTCCGGCGCAGATCAAAAGCCGTTACCGGAAGCCTTTGCCAACCATCGGCCCGGCGCCCTTGGCGTCGCCGCCGCACGCCCGGCTTGACAGCGCCGCGCCGATGACGTAGGCCGCGCTCAACTTCCCGGAGGCCCCTCGCTTCCGGTCCCATCGCTTTTGCGGGGATCGCCATCCGTCAGCGCGTTGCGCCCGCGGGTGCCCCGATGCATTGGCTGGCCAAAAGGACGCGCGCATGTTCGAAAATCTGTCCGAACGCCTCGGCGGGGTCTTCGACCGGCTGACCAAGCAGGGCGCGCTTTCGGCCGAGGACGTGACCGCCGCCCTGCGCGAGGTTCGCGTCGCGCTCCTGGAGGCCGACGTTTCGCTGCCCGTGGCGCGCGACTTCATCAAGCGCGTGCAGCCCAAGGCCACGGGCGCGGCCGTCACCAAATCCGTCACCCCCGGCCAGCAGGTCGTCAAGATCGTCCATGACGAGCTGATCGCCACGCTCAAGGGCGAGGGCGATCCGGGCAAGCTGAAGATCGACAACCCGCCCGCGCCGATCCTGATGGTCGGGCTTCAGGGCTCGGGCAAGACCACGACCTCGGCCAAGCTCGCCCGCCGCCTGAAGGAGCGTGAGGGCAAGCGCGTCCTGATGGCGTCCCTCGACACCAACCGCCCCGCCGCGATGGAACAGCTGGCGATCCTGGGCACCCAGATCGGCGTCGACACCCTGCCCATCGTCAAGGGCGAGAGCGCGGTGCAGATCGCCAAGCGCGCCAAGCAGCAGGCGACGCTGGGCGGCTACGACGTCTACATCCTCGACACCGCCGGCCGGCTGCATATCGACGAAGTGCTGATGGACGAGGTGCAGGCCGTCCGCGACGTCGCCAACCCGCGCGAGACGCTCCTGGTGGTCGACGGGCTGACTGGCCAGGACGCTGTCAACGTCGCCACGGAATTCGATGGAAAGGTTGGCATTTCCGGCGTCAT
>SLKW01000421.1 GCA_007134405.1 Paracoccaceae bacterium | reverse complement strand
GTCAATGCCGCCTGCAAGGCCGCCGATACCGAACATCTGATGGCGCATGTGCCGGGGGTGGAGCCGGTGACCGACCGCGCGCTGCTGGCGCTGCAGGGGCCGGCGGCCGAAGCGGCGCTGGCGCGGCTGGTGCCGCGCGTGGCCGAGATGCGTTTCATGGACGTGGGCACGCATGTCTGGCTGGACGTGGAACTGTGGATATCGCGGTCGGGCTATACCGGCGAGGACGGGTTCGAGATCTCGCTGCCCGAGGACCGGGCCGAGGACTTCGCCCGCGCGCTGCTGGAAATGGACGAGGTCGCGCCCATCGGCCTGGGCGCCCGCGATTCGCTGCGGCTGGAGGCGGGGCTGTGCCTCTACGGCCACGATATCGACACCACGACGACGCCCGTGGAAGCGGGGCTGAAATGGGCGATCCAGAAGGTCCGGCGCAAGGGCGGCGCGCGCGAAGGCGGCTTTCCCGGCGCCGAGCGGGTCCTGGCCGAACTGGAGGGCGGGCCCGGCCGGTTGCGCGTCGGCCTGCGCCCCGAGGGCCGCGCGCCGATGCGCGAGGGCACGCCGCTGTTCGCCGCCGGGGATGCCGCCGTGCCCCTAGGCGCGATCACCTCGGGCGGGTTCGGCCCTTCGGTCGGCGGGCCGATCGCGATGGGCTACGTGCCGATCGACCAGGCCGCGCCGGACACGCAGCTTTTCGCCGAATTGCGCGGCAAGCGTCTGCCCGCGCGCGTCGTGCCGATGCCGTTTCAACCTACCACCTACCGCAAGTGAGGGCTTCCATGCGATTCACCGAAGAACATGAATGGCTGCGGGTCGATGGCGATCTGGTCGTCGTCGGCATCACCGAACACGCCGCCGAGCAGCTGGGCGACGTCGTCTTCATCGAGCTGCCCGAGGTCGAGACGCAGGTCGCCAAGGGCGACGAGGTCTGCGTGATCGAAAGCGTCAAGGCGGCCTCGGACATCCTGGCCCCGGTCGAAGGCGAGATCGTCGAGATCAACGAGGCGCTGCCCGACAACCCGAGCCTGGTCAACGAGGACCCGCTGGGCGAGGCCTGGTTCTTCAAGATGAAGGTCGTGGATCTGAGCCTGCTCGACGGATTCATGTCCGAGGACGAATACAAGGACTTCATCGCCTGAGACGCGCCGCACCAAGGAGCCCGGCATGAGCTATACGCCCACCACCTACAACCCCTACGATTTCGCCAACCGCCGCCATATCGGCCCCTCGCCCGCCGAGATGGAGGCGATGCTCAAGGCGGTCGGCGCGCCCAGCCTGGAGGCGCTGATCGACGAGACGGTGCCGCCCGCCATCCGGCAGGAAAAGCCGCTCGACTGGGCACCGCTGTCCGAGGGTGCGCTTCTGGAGAAGATGCGGCAGGTGGGCGCGAAGAACGTGGTGATGACCTCGCTCATCGGGCAGGGCTATTACGGCACGATCACGCCGCCGGCGATCCAGCGCAACATCCTCGAAAACCCCGCCTGGTACACCGCCTACACACCCTACCAGCCCGAGATCGCGCAGGGCCGTCTGGAGGCGCTGCTCAACTACCAGACGATGGTCGCCGACCTGACCGGCCTGCCCATCGCCAATGCCTCGCTTCTGGATGAGGCGACCGCCTGCGCCGAGGCGATGGTCATGGCGCAGCGGGTGGCGAAATCGAAGGCGCGCGGCTTCTTCGTCGACGAGAATTGCCACCCGCAGAATATCGAGGTGATGAAGACCCGCGCCGCGCCACTGGGCATCGAGGTGATCGTCGGCGCGCCCGAGGCGCTGGAGCCCGAAGTCGTCTTCGGGGCGATCTTCCAGTATCCCGGGACCTTTGGCGACGTGCGCGACTTCACCGGCCAGATCGAGGCTCTGCACGAAGCCAAGGCCGTCGCGATCATGGCCACGGACCTGCTGGCGCTCTGCATGCTCAAGGAGCCGGGCGCGATGGGTGCCGATATCGCCGTGGGTTCGTCGCAGCGCTTTGGCGTGCCGCTGGGCTATGGCGGGCCGCATGCGGCCTTCATGTCCTGCCGCGACGCGCACAAGCGTTCGATGCCCGGCCGGATCGTCGGGGTGTCGATCGATTCGCGCGGCAACAAGGCCTACCGGCTGGCACTGCAGACGCGCGAGCAGCATATCCGGCGCGAGAAGGCCACGTCGAACGTCTGCACGGCGCAGGCGCTGCTGGCGGTCATGGCCTCGATGTACGCGGTCTTTCACGGGCCGCAGGGGCTGCGGGCGATTGCCGAGCGCGTGCATTTCATGGCCGAGCGGCTCTATCGCGCGCTGCGCGCGGCGGGAGCGAAGGTCGAGACGAAAGCCTTCTTCGACACCATCACCATCGACGTGGGCGTCGGCCAGGCCGGCATTCTGGCCGCGGCGCGGATGCAGGGGCTGAACTTCCGCCGGATCGGGGCCACGCATGTCGGCATCTCGCTCGACGAGACGACCGACGAGGCGGTGCTGGTGCGCGTGCTGCGCGCCTTCGGGATCGACGGGGTGCCGCCGCATCGCGCGCGGCTGGGCTTTCCCGACGCGCTGATCCGGCGCACGCATTACCTGACGCATCCGATCTTTCACATGAACCGCGCCGAGTCGGAGATGATGCGCTATATGCGCAAGCTGTCCGACCGAGACCTGGCGCTCGACCGGGCGATGATCCCGCTGGGGTCGTGCACGATGAAGCTGAACGCGGCGGCCGAGATGATGCCGATCACCTGGCCGGAATTCGCCGCGCTCCACCCGTTCTGCCCGCCCGACCAGGCGCAGGGCTATGGCGAGGTGATCGCGGACCTTTCGGCGAAGCTGTGCGAGATCACCGGCTACGACGCGATGTCGATGCAGCCCAATTCCGGCGCGCAGGGGGAATATGCGGGGCTGCTGACGATCCAGGCCTATCACCGCGCGCGCGGCGAGGGTGAGCGGAACATCTGCCTGATCCCGATGTCTGCGCATGGCACCAACCCGGCCAGCGCGCAGATGTGCGGAATGAAGGTCGTGGTGGTGAAATCCGCGCCCAATGGCGACATCGATCTCGAGGATTTCCGTGACAAGGCCGAGGCGGCGGGCGACAGGCTCGCGGCCTGCATGATCACCTATCCCTCGACCCATGGTGTCTTCGAGGAGACGGTGCGCGAGGTCTGCCAGATCACCCACGACCACGGCGGGCAGGTCTATATCGACGGGGCGAACATGAACGCCATGGTCGGGCTGGTGAAACCCGGCGAGATCGGCGGCGACGTGAGTCACCTCAACCTGCACAAGACCTTCGCCATTCCACATGGTGGCGGCGGGCCGGGCATGGGGCCGATCGGTGTGCGCGCGCATCTGGCGCCCTATCTGCCGGGTCATCCGCAGACCGGTGCTGCCGAGGGGCGCGGGCCGCAGAACGAGGGCCAGGCCGGGGCGGTGTCGGCGGCGCCCTATGGGTCGGCCTCGATCCTGCTCATTTCCTGGGCCTATTGCCTGATGATGGGCGGGCCGGGGCTGACCCAAGCGACGCGCGTGGCGATCCTGAGCGCGAACTACATGGTCGCACGGCTGTCGGGGGCCTACAAGGTCCTGTTCATGGGCAACCGCGGGCGGGTCGCGCATGAATGCATCCTCGACACGCGGCCCTTCGCCGAGGTGGGCGTGACCGTCGAGGACATCGCCAAGCGGCTGATCGACAACGGCTTTCACGCGCCGACGATGAGCTGGCCGGTGTCGGGAACGCTGATGGTCGAGCCGACCGAGAGCGAGACCAAGGCCGAGCTTGACCGCTTCATCGACGCGATGATGGCGATCAGGGACGAGATCGCGGCGGTGGAGAAGGGCGAGTTAGCAGCCGAGGACAGCCCGCTCAGGCACGCGCCGCACACGGTCGAGGATCTGGTCGCCGACTGGGACCGGGCCTACAGCCGCGAAGTTGGCTGCTTTCCGCCCGGCGCCTTCCGGGTGGACAAGTACTGGCCGCCGGTCAACCGGGTCGACAATGCACATGGCGACCGCAATCTCGTCTGCACCTGCCCGACGATGGACGCCTATGATCATGCAGCAGAGTGAT
>SLKW01000205.1 GCA_007134405.1 Paracoccaceae bacterium | reverse complement strand
GCGGTGCGCGTGGCCGAGGCGCGCCTGAAGGCGCTCAACGAAGCCTGGGAAGCGGTGCAGGCCCGCCACGCCGCTTGATTTCCTGCGCGGCGCTTCCCAGATCACCCAGCAGGAGGTGCTGACCCATGTTGCGCCCACTGCTTGCCGCGCTCGCCCTGGCCCTGATCCTGCCCACGCTCGCTGCCGCCGAGGACAGGCGCCCCGACCTGCCGACCGCCCAGGACCGGCTGGAAGCGCTGCTCGACCGGTTCATGGACCGGCTGGAGCCGAGCATGGACGCGCTCGGCGATCTGTTTGGTGACATGATCGGAGAGTTCCCCGGCTGGCACGCCCCCGAGATCCTGCCCAACGGCGATATTCTGATCCGCCGGCGTCAGCCCGGCGCTGCGCCCGACGCGCCACCGGAAGACCGCTTCGACGACGCCGAGCCGCCGGTGACCGAACCGTTCGAACTCTGAGCGCGCGCGATTCGAATGTTGGGCGTGACGCCCAGGGTCTTGGCCAATGCGTGGAACCGGTGCTGCGCTACCTCGCCGAAAAGGTCGCGCAGTCTCGGCTGCAACACCAGTTCGAGCACCTTTTTCTTCGGATAGTAACGCAACTCGCCCGCCTGCTCGGGCCCGCTGATCGAAAGCATCGCCCCGAAGCGGAGCGCGCGGCCCAGCATGATCGCGTGCCGGATCTCGGCCTCGTCCAGCAGCGTCAGCAGCGGCGTCAGCCGGCTGTCGGTGCCACCGTTCTTGTAGCGGTTCATCAGCGCCAGCCCCAGATAGACCCGCCCCTTGTGATCGAGCCCGCCGAGATTGGAGCGCGTCGCGGTATCGAAGCAGCTTTCGGCGCGATAATCCGGATGCGCGCGCCAGTTCACGTCATGCAGCAGGCAGGCGGCCTTGATCAACCGCAGACGATCGGCGCTGGCATGTCGGTAGAGGGGCTTGAGAAACTCGAACAGTTTCTTGCCGAAACCGGGCAGGCGCGCATTCGCCGTTTCGTAGAACCGGCAGGCCTCGATCAGCGGGTCGCGGCCGCGCAACGCATCGGGCATCTGCTCGAACAGGATCCCCTCGCGGATGCCGTAGCTCGAGACGTAGATCATCTTCGGCTTGAAGACCTGCAGAAGCTGGCGCAGCACCACGGTCGCCAGCGGCACCAGCGCAATCCGCTCGGGCGACAGGCCCGTCGTATCGCGGAGTTTCTTCAGGTCCTGATCGCCCAGCCATTCGATCGTCTTGCGGATCGCTTTCGGCGTCATGGCGTATTCGTGCAGCACCGTCAGCGGGTAGCCGCGCCGCTCCATGTCGAGCCGCGCCAGCGCCCGCCACGACCCGCCGACCAGGTAAAGCGCGGCATGGTCGCTGCCGTCGAGTTGCTCGCGCAGACCCTTCAGCACCGTGTTGATATGGGTCTTCAACCCCTTCTTGCCGCCACCCACCAACTGCAGCCGAAACGGCCCCAGCGACGAGGTGACCCGCCGGCCCACGGTATTCTCACCGATCTCGGCCAGTTCCATCGACGAGCCGCCGATATCGCAGACCAGCCCCCGCGCCCCCGGCCAGCCCAGCAGCACCCCTTGCGCCGAGAGCCGCGCCTCCTCCTCGCCGTCGATGACCAGCATCTCGAGCCCGGTTCCCGCCTCGACCTCGGCCTTGAACGCCGGTCCGTCCTCGGCCTCGCGCACGGCGGCGGTGGCGACCATGGTCAGGCTGGTCAGGTTCATCTCGCGCGCGAGAAGCGCGAACCGCTTGATCGCCGCCAGCGCGCGGGCGCGTCCCTCCTCGTTCAGGCGGCCGGACTGGGCCATGCCGCGGCCCAGGCCGCACATGATCTTCTCGTTGTAGAAATAGGCCGGCGAGCGCGCCGCGCCGTCGAAGACCACCATCCGGACCGAGTTCGACCCGACGTCGATCACGCCCACCCGTTCAAGCGCTCGTACGGAGGCATCGCGGAAAAGGGGCCGGCCGAAGAAACCGCGAACGGGGGTGCCCAACCGCTCGGCGGTGCCGGTTTCGCCGTCGCCATCCATGCCGCGAATCCCCTTCTGGCCGTCGCGGCGCAGTCTAAGCAGTCGCGCGCGAAGCCGTCAATTGCAACGCGCGCGCGCTTCCGCCGCGCCCACTTTCCAATCGGCGGCTTTTCCTGTATCTGCCCCGGCATCTGAGACGCGACGCCCGGGCCCCGGCGTTCGACACGAGGATGGAAGGGGCCGGCGGCAATGGGGCCGCACATGACCGGGAGGCCCGGAGGGCCGGGTAACTCCCTTACAGGATACGCTGAATGTTCAACATCACGAAAAAATCGATCCAGTGGGGGCAGGAGACGCTCACGCTGGAAACGGGCCGCGTGGCCCGTCAGGCCGACGGCTCGGTCATCGCCACTCTGGGCGAGACCTCGGTCATGGCCAATGTCACCTTCGCCAAGCAGGCGAAACCGGGTCAGGACTTCTTTCCGCTGACCGTGCATTACCAGGAACGCTACTACGCCTCGGGCAAGGTGCCCGGCGGCTTCTTCAAGCGCGAGGCTCGCCCGTCCGAGAAGGAAACGCTGACCTCGCGCCTGATCGACCGGCCGATCCGTCCGCTGTTCGTCGACGGCTTCAAGCACGAGGTGCTGGTCATCTGCACCGTGCTGTCCCACGACCTGGTCAATGAACCCGATGTCGTCGCGATGATCGCGGCCTCTGCGGCACTGACCATTTCCGGCGTGCCCTTCATGGGGCCGATTGCCGCGGCGCGCGTGGGCTTCGAGAACGGCGAATACGTTCTCAACCCCGATTGCGAGGACATGCACAAGCTGCGCGAAAACCCCGAGCAGCGGCTGGATCTGGTCGTCGCCGGCACCCGCGACGCGGTCATGATGGTCGAATCGGAAGCCTACGAGCTGTCCGAGGCCGAGATGCTGGGCGCGGTGAAGTTCGCGCATGAAAGCTATCAGCCGGTGATCGACCTTATCATCGGCCTCGCCGAGGAAGCCGCGAAGGAACCCTTCGACTTCGCGCCCCCCGATTACGCGGCGCTCTACGACAAGGTGAAGGCCGCCGGCGAAGAGAAGATGCGCGCCGCCTTCGCGATCCGCAACAAGCAGGAACGCGTCGCCGCCATCGCCGAGGCGCGCGAGGCCGTCAAGGCCACGCTGACCGAGGACGAGCTTGCCGACGAAAACCTCGGCGCCGCGATGAAGAAGCTCGAAGCCTCGATCCTGCGCGGTGCCGTGATCGACGGCGCGCCGCGCATCGACGGGCGCGATAACCGCACCATCCGGCCGATCATTGCCGAAACCTCGGTCCTGCCGCGCACCCACGGCTCGGCACTCTTCACCCGCGGCGAGACGCAGTCGCTCTGCGTCGCGACCCTGGGCACCGGGGAGGACGAGCAGTTCGTCGACGCGCTGACCGGCACGTCGAAGTCGAGCTTCCTGCTGCACTACAACTTCCCCCCCTATTCGGTGGGCGAGGTTGGCCGCTTCGGCCCTCCGGGACGGCGGGAAATCGGCCACGGCAAACTCGCCTGGCGGGCGCTGCAGGCGGTGCTGCCGGCGGCGACCGACTTCCCCTACACGATCCGCATCGTGTCCGAGATCACCGAATCGAACGGATCGAGCTCGATGGCGACCGTTTGCGGCGGCTCGCTGTGCATGATGGACGCGGGTGTGCCGCTGAAGGCCCCCGTCGCCGGCGTGGCGATGGGCCTCATCCTGGAAGACGACGGCCGCTTCGCGGTCCTGTCGGACATCCTGGGCGACGAGGACCACCTGGGCGACATGGACTTCAAGGTCGCCGGGACCGAGAAGGGCATCACCTCGCTGCAGATGGACATCAAGGTCTCGGGCATCACCTTCGAGATCATGGAACAGGCGCTGGCGCAGGCGAAAGAGGGCCGGATGCACATCCTCGGCGAGATGGGCAAGGCGATCTCGGCCCCATCGGGCTTCAGCCAGTACGCGCCGAAGATCGAGACGATGACCGTGCCCACCGACAAGATCCGCGAAGTGATCGGCTCGGGCGGCAAGGTCATCCGCGAGATCGTCGAAGTGTCCGGCGCCAAG
>SLKW01000247.1 GCA_007134405.1 Paracoccaceae bacterium | reverse complement strand
TCCCGAAGCACCGGATGGGCATTTCACCGTCACGCCAATGATCCGCATGCTCGCGGGCCAGATAGCGCATCGAAACCCAGCCCGTGCCTTCGCCGGCATTGATGCGACCCCAGCGCCCACATTCTGACCTTGCCGTCACCTCGATATCGGTCGCGTCCGGCGCAAGGCCGCCGATTATGGCCCAAGTCGTGCCAGGCCCCTCGCGAATGTTCAATTGATCGCCTCCAGAAACGCCGCTTACCGAGAAAAGCGCGGGCAGCGAGGTTTCGGCGGCGACGCAGGTGGTCCAGATAAACATCAGTGTGGCGATGAATAGACGCATGGCGCGTTCCTCCCGGACAGGTCCTCCGCTCCGCGCGCGGCTTGCCTTCCTGTCGCAATCGAAGGATAAGCCCTGCCGCAGCCCTCGGGCAACCCGCAACCGATGAAGGAATGCGCCATGCCCAAACCGGATCCGCAGGCGATTGAGACGGCATTTCGCGCGATTGCACTCGAGGCTGGTGTGGTGATCATGGAGATCTATGCCAGAGACGATCACGAGGCACGGCTCAAGTCCGACAGCAGCCCGGTCACCGAGGCAGACGAAGCCGCCGACGCGCTGATCGCCCGCCGCTTGGCCGAGACTTTTCCAGATATCTTGGTCATTACCGAGGAACGCGCCGCAAGCCATCGCCACCATGCGGATCGTTTCATTATCGTGGATCCGCTCGATGGTACCAAGGAATTCATCCAGCGCCGGGGCGACTTTACCGTAAACATCGCCCTCGTCGAAAACGGCCATCCGGTACGCGGCGTCGTCTACGCACCGGCCAGGAAAAGGCTGTTCTATACCCGTGCCGATGGTTGCAGCGTCGAGGAAATCGGCCCGTTCTCTGGCCAAAAGGGTGAACTCCGCACCTTGAGCGTATCGGTGCCGGACAACGACGCGCTGCGCGTCGTGGCCTCGAAATCGCACCGCGACGAGGCGACCGACGCCTATATCGCGAAATACAAAGTGGCCGACCTGAAAAGTGCCGGCTCGTCGTTGAAGTTTTGCCTCATAGCTGCAGGCGAGGCAGACCTTTACCCGCGTCTGGGCCGGACCATGGAGTGGGACACAGCAGCAGGTCACGCAATTGTCCTGGGCGCTGGCGGCCAGGTCGTGCGTTTCGATGACCACACCCCCTTAACCTATGGTAAGTTCCGCTATGAGAATCCCTTCTTCATTGCATTCTCTCCGAAAGTGGAGTTGGCATGAAGATAAGAGGAACTCATTGTCGAACCTCGAGTTGCTAAGCTGGGTTGTGGATCGTCCCGGAGATACCTCGCACAGCTTCTGTTGCAATTAGAAAGGATTTGTAGAGATGACGCATCGTGTGACGACCGCCGTATTCCCCGTTGCCGGTATGGGGACGCGTTTCCTTCCCGCCACGAAGTCGATTCCGAAAGAGATCCTGACCCTCGTCGACCGTCCGCTCATCCAGTATGCCATCGACGAAGCACGCGCCGCCGGCATTACGGAGTTCATTTTCGTCACTTCCCGCGGCAAGAGCGCGCTTGAGGATTACTTCGATTGCGCACCCGAACTGGAAAGCGTGCTGAAGCAGAAGAACAAGACCGAGCTGCTGGAGCTGCTCGAAGCCACGAACATGGAAAGCGGCGCCATCGCCTATGTGCGCCAGCACCAGGCCCTGGGATTGGGCCACGCCGTCTGGTGCGCCCGCCATCTGATTGGCGACAAGCCGTTTGCGGTAATTTTGCCCGATGATGTCATCACCGGCGAAGAGCCCTGTCTGAAGCAGATGGTCGAAGCCTATGCCGAAATCGGTGGCAACATGGTCGCGGCGATGGAGGTGCCGGCGGACAAGGCCTCGGCTTACGGCATTCTTGACGTGCCGAGTTCGGTCAGCCGGTGTCTGCCGGTGCGCGGTATGGTCGAGAAGCCCGCGCCGGGCAGCGCGCCGTCCAATCTGGCCATCATTGGCCGCTACATCCTGACGCCGCAGATCCTGCGAAACCTCGACGGGCAGCAGAGGGGCGCGGGTGGCGAAATTCAGCTGACCGACGCGATTGCACTGGAGATCGCGAATTCCGGCAACGTGTTCGGCTACCGGTTCCAGGGCGAGCGGTTCGACTGCGGGTCGAAGGCGGGCTATCTGCAGGCGACGGTTGCCTTCGCGTTGTCGCGGCCGGATCTGCGTGATGAACTCGAGGCCTATCTGCACCAGATTCTCGCCACGCGTCAGGCAGCCCAGTAAAGTCTCAAATCGGTTCCATGCCGACCAGGGGCTTGCGATCGGCTGATGGCGGGCATTCTATCGCGCAATGGACTGGACGTCGGAAGGCCTTCTCTTGCAGGCGCGGCCGCATGGTGAAAGCGCGGCGATCGTCACGGCGTTGACCGCCGAGCACGGCGTGCATGCTGGGGTGGTGCGCGGCGGCACCGGACGGCGGTTGGCGCCGGTGCTGCAACCCGGCGCGCTCTTGCACCTCAACTGGCGGGCGCGCCTGCATGACCACCTGGGCGCTTTCACGGTCGAGCCGGTGCGCGCCTTTGGTGTCGCGATCATGGGTGATGCCGAACGGCTGTCGGCCCTGAGTTCGGCCTGCGCACTGCTCGCCTTTGCCTTGCCCGACCGCGAACCTCAGCCGCGACTTTACCCGGCCACGCTGGCGCTATTCGAGCGGCTGGCGGAGGGCGGTGACTGGTACGGCGTCTACCTGGCGTGGGAGCGGCTGTTGCTAGAGGAGACGGGCTTTGGCCTCGACCTGTCGCGCTGCGCGGTCAGCGGGGCGCGGGAGGGGTTGGAGTTTGTCTCGCCGCGCACCGGGCGGGCGGTGACGCGTGCGGCGGCCGGCAGTTATGCGGCGCGACTGCTGCCCCTGTCGGCGCTTCTTGCCGATCCGCAGGCCGCCGCGGCCGATCCGCGCGCCGAGATGGGCGCAGGGCTGGAGACGACGGGGCATTTCCTGGCCCGCGTCTTGGCCCCGGCGTTGGGGGACCGCCCGCTTCCGGAAGCGCGGGCGCGACTGGCCGGGCGCTTCCCGCCTCCGAGATAGATGCGGCGCACCGCCGGCTGTATCGGCCGACCCATGCCCGATGCCCGAGATCCGGCAAAATCGGGGGGCGTCCGCGCGCGGACGCTTCGGCAAATATCTGAACTTACGTAGAAAAATGAGAAAATTAACCGTAGTGAAACTTTCTCGCCAATAGCTGTCGACGCTGTGAGCAGCGAACCCTTCCCGCCTCGCGGCGGCGCGCGTCCTATGTCGGGCGTCAGAAGGTGGCGTTCGTCGCCCCGCCGTCGAGAAGAACGTTCTGCCCGATCATGTACCCGGCGTGCTGGCTTGAGAGGAAGGCGCACATCGCGCCGAACTCGGCCGGCGTTCCGTAGCGGCCGACCGGTATCGTGGCTTCGCGCCGGCTCCGTGCTTCGGACGGATCGATCCCCTCACGCTCGGCCACACCGCCGTCGAGCGCGGTGGCGCGGTCGGTGTCGTGGATGCCCGGCAGCAGATTGTTGACGATCACCCCCTTGCCCGCGACCTGCCGCGCCATTCCCGCGACGAAGCCCGTCAGGCCGGTGCGCGCGGTGTTGGAAAGGCCGAGCGCCGGGATCGGCGCCTTCACCGATTGCGAGGTGATGTTGACCACCCGTCCCCAGCCGCGCGCGATCATGCCAGGCACCAGCGCCTGCATCAGTGCAATGGGGGTGAGCATGTTGGCGTCGAAGGCGCGCAGGAAGTCCTCGCGGTCCCAATCGGTCCAGATACCCGGCGGCGGCCCGCCGGCATTCGTCACCAGGATGTCGACATCGCCCGCCGCGGCCAGGACATCGGCGCGGCCTGCCTCGCTGGTGATGTCGGCGGCCACGGTCGTGACCTTCACCCCATGCGCGGCTTCGATCGCGCGCGCCGCAGCCTCGAGCGCCTCGGCGCCGCGGGCGTTGATGACCAGGTCGACCCCGGCCTCGGCCAGCGCCTCGGCGCAACCGCGGCCCAACCCCTTGCTTGCGGCGCAAACCAGCGCGCGCTTTCCGCGAATGCCCAGATCCATGCGTTTCCTCCCGTTTCC
>SLKW01000095.1 GCA_007134405.1 Paracoccaceae bacterium | reverse complement strand
TGTGGTATGCCGCGCCCGATCATGCCCAGTTCGGACAGATCTCGGGCGTCTTCGATCCGGAACGCGGACCGCGGGTGCGGATAGCGCAACTCGATACCGGGTTCGATCCGCACCACCAGACACTGCCCGCCCGTCTGCGGCACGACTTGCAGCGCAACTTCCTGCGCGGTGAGCCGGCGGACGATGCCACCGACCGCGGCGGCGGCGTGGTAAACAAGGCGCCGGGCCACGGGACAGGCACGCTGGGCATACTCGCCGGACGCACCACGGGCGCCGCGCCTTGGGCCGAGGTCATCCCGCTGCGCGTCGCGAATGCGGTCGTCCTGTTTTCCAACAGCAATGTCGCCCGCGCGCTCGATTACGTACACGGACTTTGCGACGACCCGCAGACCTTCGTCCATGTCGTGACCATGAGCATGGGTGGGCTTGCCTCGCGCGCCTGGGCCGAAGCGGTGAACGCGCTCTACGACCGCGGGGTCATGGTCGTCAGCGCCGCGGGCAACAATTACGGAAACTTCCCGACCCGTTATCTGGTCTTTCCCGCACGGTTCAACCGGGTGACCGCGGCCTGCGGCGTCATGGCCGACCACACACCCTACGCCGATCTGGGATTGCGGCGGATGGCGGGCAATTACGGTCCGGCCGCGTCCATGCGCACGGCCATCGCCGCCTCGACGCCCAACATGCCCTGGCCGCGACGCGGCTGCGCCGGCATCGTCGACAGCGACGGCGCTGGCACATCCTCGGCGACGCCGCAGGTGGCCGCCGCCGCCGCGCTCTGGATCGCCCGGCACCATGACGCCTGGACCGCCTATCCCGAAGGCTGGATGCGGGTGGAGGCGGTGCGCTTCGCGCTTTTCTCGACCGCGGTGCCCGGCCGCAACGACTACGAGCGCGAGCGGCTGGGATACGGCCGGCTGCGCGCCGCCGCCGCGCTCACGGTCGGCCAGCCCGCCGACGCCAGCATACTCACGCCCGAGCCGCCGGACACGACCTGGTTCGGCGCGTTTCGCATGATGGTCGGGCTGGGCATGCAGGGCTTTGATGCCGGCCTCGCCGAGATGCTGGAGCTTGAGGCGCTGCAACTTTCGCAATCGGCCGAGATCGAAGCACTGCTTCCCGAGGGCCCCGACGTCGTGCCCGAGGATCCGGCGCTTCTTGTCCAGCTACGCGAGGCGCTGGCTGACGCCCCGGGCGCGTCGCAGGCGCTCAAGCACGCCCTGGGCCGCGCCGCCCGCCCGCCGCAACCCGGCGCGCAGATTTCCCTGCCCGGCGAGGACGTGATCCGCCGCCGGCAGATCGAACATGCCATCGATCCGCCGCTCGACCCGCCGAAATCGCGCCGCCTGCAGGTCTTCGCCTTCGATCCCACGCTGGGCACGGACCTCGCGACGCTCGGCCTGAACCGCGCGGTTCTTTCGATCCCGTGGGAGCCGCTCGAACCCGGCCCCATCGGGCGATACCTGGAAGTGATCGACATCGACCCGCCCAGCCGCCTGGCCTATGCGCCCGTCGATCTGGACGCGCCCGCGCTTCTCGCCTGCGACGGGCTTGCCCCTTCGGAATCCGACCCGCGTTTTCACCAGCAGATGGTCTATGCGGTCGCCATGCGCACCATCACCGCCTTTGAGGAGGCACTTGGCCGCGCCGCGCTCTGGGCGCCGCATGTGACCACCGATGCGCAGGGCCGCACCCGGTCGCAATTTGTCGAGAAGCTTCGCATTCATCCGCATGCCCTGCGCGAGGCGAACGCCTACTACAGCCCCGGCCGGCAGGCGCTGCTCTTCGGCTATTTCGAGAGCCAGGCCGAGAACGCGAAGGGCGAGCTGGTATTCACTTGCCTTTCGCACGACATCATCGCGCACGAGGTCACGCACGCGCTTCTCGATGGCCTGCACCGGCGCATGCGCGAGCCGACCAACCCCGACGTACTGGCCTTTCACGAGGCCTTCGCCGACGCCGTCGCGCTTTTACAGCATTTCAGCCTGCCCGAGGCGCTGCGCGCCGAAATCGCGCGCACACGCGGCGATCTCGGCAAGGAGGGGCTCCTGGGCGCACTGGCCCAGCAATTTGGGCAGGCGCTGCACGGTCACGGGGCGCTCCGCGACTTTCTCGGCGGATACGATGACGCCGGCGACTGGCACCCGCGCCCGCCACGGATCGACGACTATGCCAATAGCCGCCGGAAGGGCCCGCATGCCCTGGGCGCGGTGCTGGTTGCGGCGCTTTTCGATGCCTTCCTGCAGATCTACCGCCGCCGCGCGGCCGAAACGGTGCGGCTTGCCACCGGCGGGTCGGGGGTCCTGCCCGAGGGCGAGTTGCCGGCCGATCTGGTCACCCGCCTCTCCCAGGAAGCGGCGCGCACCGCGGGGCACGTCCTGCGCATGGTCATCCGCGCGCTCGACTACTGCCCGCCGGTGGACATCACCTTCGGCGAATACCTGCGCGCGCTCATCACCGCCGACCGCGACATGGTGCCCAACGATGACTTGCAGTATCGCGTCGCCTTCGTCTCCTCCTTCCGCGCCCGCGGCATCCGCCCGGAAGGCGTGCGCCACGTCTCCGCCGATGCGCTGCTGTGGGAGCCGCCTTCAGAACAACCGGAAGACCTGGATGATCTTCTGGGCAAGCTCTCGCTCGGCTGGACGCGCGACGCCGACCGCATAGAGGTCGCGCACATCTGCGAGGAGAACGCCGCCAAGGTGCAGCAATGGCTCGACCGGCGGGCGACCGACGCGGTCCTGGCAAGCCTGGGACTGAGGCGCACCGGCCGCAAGGGCGAGCCGCTCGTGCTCGACAATGTCGCGGGGAACCTGTCGCCCCTGTCGGTGCAGTCGGTGCGCCCCACGCGCCGGGTCGGCCCGGATGGCGACACTTGCAGGGACCTGGTGGTGGAGATCACGCAGGACTGGACTGCAGACTCCATCCCCGGCCTGCGCTTCAGCGGCGGCGCGACGCTGCTGATCGATGTCGAGGCGGGCAGGATCCGGTACTGCATCCGCAAACGCGTGGCCAACGCGCGGCGCGTGCGCGAGCAGATCGGCTTTGCAACGCAGGGGCAAGGCGCGCAGACCGATGCCGCCTTCGGACTGGCGCGCCGCGGCGGGCCCTTCGCGATGCTGCATGCAGGCCCCGAGAACTGGCAGGGGGGCGACGATGGCGAAACCTAAGCTGCCCACCGGCAGGTCACGCGTCATGGCTGCAACCGCGGCCACGAACGAAAGCAAGTCTGGCCGCAAGGCCAGCGGCGTCAAGGCGCGTGACACCAAGGCCCGCGCCAAGACTGGACGCAAGGGACGCAAGGCCGGCAGCCCGGCGCAGGACTTCCGCGCCCGGGTCCGGATGTATCGCCAAGGGATCGGCGATTGCCTCCTGGTCAGCTTGCCGCGCGCCGAGGGCGATGGGCTCTTCCACGTCATGGTCGATTGCGGCGTTCTTCTCGGCACGCCCGATGCGCGCGGCTGGATGCAGCGCATCGTCGCCGACATCGCCGAGACGACCGGCGGCCGGGTGGATCTGCTGGTCGTCACGCATGAACACTGGGATCACTTGTCGGGCTTTCTCGACGCCGCCGAGGAGATGGCGGCGCTCGACTTCGGGCAGGTCTGGATGAGCTGGGCCGAAAACCCCGACGATCCGCAAGCCCGCGCACTGGAGGAGGCGCGCGCCAAAGCCATCCGCGCGCTGCGGCTGGCCGAAGCACAACTCACGCTGGCCGGCGCACCGGATGCCGAGCCACTGTCCAGCCTGATGGGCCTTTTCGGCAGCCGGGGGCGGACGACCCGCGACGCGCTCGACGCCGCCCGCGCCCATGCGCCGAACGGCGGACCGCGCTATCTGGAACCGGGCGCGAGCCTGCCGCTCGACGGCACGGCAGCGCGCGTGCACGTCCTGGGCCCACCACGGGACGAGGCGCTTCTGCGCCGCTCGAACCCACGCCGGGGCGAGGGCTACGGCTTCGCACCCGGCCTTTCGGTTGACGAAATGCTGGAGCTGCTGGGCGACCCGCCGCTGCGCCAGGGTTTCTCGGCAGGGTCTTCTGACGCGCCCGAACACC
>SLKW01000094.1 GCA_007134405.1 Paracoccaceae bacterium | reverse complement strand
TGCCTCTGAAGAAGTCGCACGTGCGCAGGGGCTGACGCCACGGGCACGCGTCGTCGGGATAGCCGCCGCCGGCGTCGAACCGCGGGTCATGGGCGTCGGTCCGGTCCCGGCGGTCCAAAAGCTCATGGCGCGTACGAAACTCTCCATCGAGCAGATGGATGTGATAGAGTTGAATGAGGCATTCGCCGCCCAGGGCCTCGCGGTGCTGCGGCAACTCGGCGTGGCCGACGACGACCCGCGCGTGAACCCGAACGGCGGCGCCATCGCGGTCGGCCACCCGCTGGGCATGTCGGGCGCACGGCTGACGGGCACGGCGATGTGGCAGTTGCAACGCACCGGCGGGCGATACGCGCTTTGCACGATGTGCGTGGGCGTGGGTCAGGGGATCGCGCTGATCATTGAACGGATCTGACGGAAGGAAACGACCATGTACGCACAAATGGTGATATCCGAAGCCACGAACGACGATCCGGCAAAGCTGGAAGCCTTTCAGGCCCGGGTCGACGCGAACGATAAGATCGAACCGAAGGAATGGATGCCCGAGGGCTATCGAAAGACGCTGATCCGCCAGATCGGCCAGCATGCGCATTCCGAAATCGTGGGCCAGCTGCCCGAGGGCAACTGGATCACCCGCGCGCCCACGCTGGAGCGCAAGGCGATCCTGCTCGCCAAGGTGCAGGACGAGGCGGGCCACGGCCTCTACCTCTACTGCGCCGCCGAGACGTTGGGCGTGAGCCGCGACGAGATGACCGAGATGCTGCTCTCGGGGCGGATGAAATATTCTTCGATCTTCAACTACCCGACGCTGACCTGGGCCGATATCGGCGCTGTCGGCTGGCTGGTCGATGGCGCGGCGATCATGAACCAGGTGCCGCTGCAGCGTACAAGCTTCGGGCCCTACAGCCGTGCCATGATCCGCATCTGCAAGGAAGAAAGCTTTCACCAGCGGCAGGGCTACGACATCATGATGAAGATGGCGAAGGGCACGCCTGAGCAGAAGGAAATGGCGCAGGACGCGCTCAACCGCTTCTGGTACCCGTCCTTGATGATGTTCGGCCCGTCGGACAAGGACTCGGTGCACAGCGCCCAGTCCATGGCTTGGAAGATCAAGATCAACACAAATGACGAGTTGCGGCAGAAATTCGTCGACCAGACCGTGCCGCAGGCCGAGTATCTCGGCCTGACCATCCCCGACCCCGATTTGAAGTGGAACGAGGAGAAGGGCGGCTACGATTTCTCCGAACCCGACTGGTCCGAATTCTACGACGTGCTCAAGGGCAACGGTCCCTGCAACCGAGACCGGATCGAGGCGCGGCAGGAAGCCTGGGAAAAGGGCCGCTGGTTCCGCGACGCTTTGACCGCACATGCCGAGAAACGCGCCGCGCGCCGCGTCGCCGCGGAATAAGGGAGGCAATTATGTCCAGCGAATGGCCCCTCTGGGAGGTCTTCATCCGCGGCCAGCACGGCCTGAACCATCGCCATGTCGGTTCGCTTCATGCGCCCGACCCCGAGATGGCAATCCGCAACGCCCGCGACGTCTATACGCGGCGCAACGAGGGCGTTTCGATCTGGGTGGTGAAATCCGCCGACATCACGGCGTCGAGCCCCTCCGACAAGGGACCCATGTTCGAGCCGTCGAACTCGAAGGTCTACCGCCACCCGACCTTCTACGACATTCCTGACGAAGTAGGGCACATGTGATGCCCTCGCTTCCCGACATCATGACCCCCGACGCCGAGACGCTCGCCAAGGCTCAGGGCAAGGGCCGCGCCGCCCCGCTCGAAGCCGGCTCGCCTGAACATGACCTCTTCACCGGGCTCACGCGGCTGGGCGACAACACGCTGATCCTGGGCCACCGGGTCAGCGAGTGGTGCGGCCACGCGCCGGTGCTGGAAGAGGACATCGCGCTCGCCAACATGGCGCTCGACCTCATCGGGCAGACCCAGCTCTGGCTCGGCCTCGCCGGCGAGATCGAGGGGCGCGGACGCAGCGCCGACGACCTCGCCTTCCTGCGTGACGCTTGGCATTTCCACAACGTGCTGCTGGTCGAGCGCCCCAACCGTGACTTCGGCCACACGCTGATGCGCCAGTTCCTCTTCGACGCCTGGCACCAGCCGATGCTCAGGGCGCTGGAGGATTCGGCCGACGACCGCATCGGCGAAATCGCGCTCAAGGCCGGCAAGGAGGTCGCCTACCACCTGGAACGCTCCGCCGATCTGGTGATCCGCCTCGGCGACGGAACCGACGAGAGCCACGCCCGCATGCAGGACGCGCTCGAGCGCCTCTGGCCCTATGTGGGCGAGATGTTCCATGTCGACGAGGTCGATGTGCGCCTTGCCCACGAAGGCTTGATGCCCGACCCGGCCAGCCTGCGCCCGGCCTGGGACGCCACGGTGACCGAGATCCTCGCCGAAGCGACGCTGATCCGCCCCGAGGGGGAATTCTTCCACAAGGGTGGCAAGCAGGGCCGGCATACAGAACACCTCGGCCATCTGCTGGCGGCGATGCAGTGGCTCCAGCGCGCCTATCCCGGCGCGAAGTGGTGAGGCCCATGCAGCCGGACACCGAAACCGTCTGGCGTTGGCTCGCCGAAGTGCCCGACCCCGAGATCCCGGTGATCTCGATCACCGAGCTTGGGATCGTCCGCGACGTCGACTGGCAGGATGACACGCTGGTGGTGACCGTCACCCCCACCTATTCGGGCTGCCCCGCGACCAGCGTCATCAACCTGGAAATCGAGCAGAAGTTGCGCGAGAAGGGCGTCGACAAGATCGAACTCAAGCGTCAACTCTCCCCGCCCTGGTCGACCGACTGGATCGCTGACGAGGCCAAGGAAAAGCTGCGCGCCTACGGCATCGCGCCCCCGATCGAGGGCACGGGCGCCGCGGGCGTTGTCGCCGGGCGCGTTCGGCGCCTGACCGGCGAGCGGCTCACCGTCCCCTGCCCCCGCTGCGGATCGCCCGATACGCGCCTCGTCAGCCAGTACGGATCGACCCCCTGCAAGGCGGCCTACCAGTGCAACGCCTGCCTGGAACCCTTCGATTATTTCAAATGCATCTGAGGCACGCATGGCCCGTTTTCTGCCCCTCGACGTCATCGACGTTAAGAAGGACACGCGCGACGCCGTCGTCGTGACGCTCCGCCCCCAGCCCGACGACGCCGAGAAGTTCGGTTTCATCCAGGGCCAGTACCTGACCTTTCGCCGCGACTTCGACGGCGAAGAATTGCGGCGGTCCTATTCGATCTGCGCGGGCCTCGACGAGGGTTGCCTCAAGGTCGGCATCAAGCGCGTCGATGGCGGCGCGTTCAGCACCTGGGCGAACGAGAACCTCGCCCCCGGCCAGGTGCTCGAAGCCATGCCGCCGATGGGCAATTTCCACCTGCCGCTGGACCCGTCTGAAGCCCGCCACTACATCGGCTTCGCCGGCGGCTCTGGCATCACGCCGATCCTGTCGATCCTCAAGACCGCGCTCAAGTGCGAGCCGAAAGCGCGGTTCACGCTGGTCTACGCCAACCGCCAGATCAGCTCGATCATGTTCCGCGAGGAACTGGAGGATCTGAAGAACACCTATCTCGGTCGCCTCTCCGTCCTGCATGTGCTCGAATCCGAGGGGCAGGAGATCGACCTCTTCACCGGCCTCATCGACGCCGAAAAGATGAAGGCCCTCTTCACCCACTGGATTGATCCGAAATCGGTCGATGCCGCCTTCATCTGCGGGCCGGAGCCGATGATGCTGACCATCGCCGCCAGCTTGCGCGAACACGGCCTGACCGACGAGCAGATCAAGTTCGAGCTTTTCGCCTCCAGCCAGCCCGGCCGCGCCAAGAAGAAGGCCGTCAGCGTCGAGGCCGACGGCGCCGAGGCCTGCGAGGCGACCGTGACGCTCGACGGCACGACCCGCAGCTTCCGCATGCCGAAATCGGGCGAAAGCCTCCTCGACGCCGCGCTCGGCGCCGATCTCGACGCGCCCTATGCCTGCAAGGCCGGCGTCTGCTCGACCTGCCGCGCCAAGGTGCTGGAGGGCGAGACCGAGATGCGCGTCAACCACGCGCTCGAGGA
>SLKW01000484.1 GCA_007134405.1 Paracoccaceae bacterium | reverse complement strand
TCCGAGCCCGGCGGCAGCGAAAGTGCAAAGGCGGCGGGCGCGATTTCCTGCGCCTCGAACCGGGTGGCGAGGCGTTGCGGATCGGCCGCGAAGGGCGCCGCGGCAAAGCGCCTCTCGGCATAGCCCGAAAGCGCCGAATCCGGCAGATTGCCTGTTGTGAGCAGGCGGAACGTTGCGCCCGTCCCGGTATAGCTGAGCACATCGCGCATCGGGTCGCGCGTCAGAAGCGCCTGTTCCTCGAGCAAAAGGTAGCCCGCCAGCGCTTCGGCGCTGTCCAGCCGGTCAAGCAGCCGCTGTTCGATGAGCACGAGCCGCCCGGGCAGATGCGCCGAGCCGAAGGCCTGCCCGCCCGACAGCACCGCCACGGTGAAGCCAGGGCCCAGAACGCGCAGCCGCAGCGTGGTCAGCGCCTGCCGTCCGGCCGGGTCGGTGCAGAGCCGTGGCCCATTCGGGCTATGGGTGAGCTCGGCCAGCGCCATGCGCCCCACCTCGGCGCGCTTGGCGGGCGGCACGATGCGCGCGGTGTGATCGACCAGCGCGGGCGGCAGCCAGAGCCAGGCCACCAGGAACACCGCCACGACCGACACCGCCATCAGCCCCTTGCACAGGTGACGCAGATGCGCACGGGGCTGGAGCGCGCTGCGGATCGTTTCCAGTGCCTCGATCAGCGTCAGGTCGTCGATTTCCAGCGTCTCGGAGGCCTCTTCCGGCCCGGCGGCATAGACGGCGGGTTCGCGCCCGGGATTGAGTCGGGTGAGCGCCGGCAACGACCAGTGGCTGAGGATCGCGCCCGAGCGGGTCTCGATGATCACCAGGCTCGATTTGCCCAGCGAGATGACCACGTCGCGCCGTTGCGCCTGCGGGTCGCCACGCCAGACCGCCGGGCCTTCCAGCCGCTTGTATTTCTTGAGCGCCGTCATGCCTGTTGGTCGCGCCTATGCGGTTTGCCTGCCCGTTTGCCGCATGTTACCCCAGCCTCGTGGCGGCGGCTACTCCCCTGCGTGCGCTGAGAGTGCTTGCGCAACGCTGGCGCGACATGGTTAACGATGTGTTAGCAGGCGGCGCGCGATCTCGGCGGGTGGCGGCGTTCACCCATCGGCGTTTTCGAGCGCGCGGGCCTTTTCGCGCAGTTCGAACTTCTGGATCTTTCCGGTCGATGTCTTGGGCAATTCGCCGAAAACGATGATCTTGGGCGTCTTGAAGCCCGCGAGTTTAGCGCGGCAGAAGGCAATGATCTCGTCGGGCTGGGGCGCCGTGCCGTCTTTCAACTCGACGAAGGCACAGGGAACCTCGCCCCATTTGTCATCGGGCTTGGCGACGACGGCGGCCAGCATCACCGCGGGGTGCTGCATCAGCACGCCCTCGACCTCAACGGAGGAGACATTTTCGCCGCCCGATATGATGATGTCCTTGGCGCGGTCAGCGATCTTGATGTAGCCGTCGGGATGGCGGTAGGCGATGTCGCCGGAATGGAAGTAGCCGCCTTCGAAGGCTTTGCGCGTCGCTTCGGGGTTCTTGTAGTAGCCCTTCATCACGCCGTTGCCGCGATGCATGATCTCGCCCAGGCTTTCGCCGTCGCGCGGTGTCGGGGCCAGGTCGGGGGCGGTGACGGTCACCTCCTCCATGAAGGGCATGGCGACGCCGGTGCGAGCCTTGACCGCGGCGCGCTCGTCGCGGGGGAGGGTATCGAACCCCTCGTGCCAGGTGCATTCGGTTGCCGGCCCATAGGTCTCGGTCAGGCCGTAGACTTGCGTCACGTTGAAGCCCAGGGGCTCGATCGCGGCGAGCGTCGCGGCGGCGGGGGGCGCGCCGGCGGTGAAGACCTCGACGGTATGGTCGAAGGGAAGGCGGTCCTCGGGCCTGGCGTTGATGATGGTGTTCAGGACGATGGGCGCGCCGCCGAAATGCGTGGCCTTTTCCTGCGCGATGGCCTGGTAGACGCCGCGCGCCGTAACATCCCGCAGGCAGATCATCGTGCCGCCCAGCAGGGGCAGCATCCACGGGTGGCACCAGGCGTTGCAATGGAACATCGGCACGATGGTCAGGTAGCGCGGGTAAAGCACCATGCGCCAGCTGACCACCTGACCCATGGCGGCAAGGTAGGCGCCGCGATGATGGTAGACGACGCCCTTGGGCCGCCCGGTCGTGCCGGAGGTGTAGTTGAGCGCAAGGCTTTCCCATTCGTCCTGCGGCATGATCCAGGCATAGCCGGGATCGCCCGAGGCGAGCAGGTCCTCGTAGGTCTGGTGGCGGCCCGACGGCGCGATGCCCGCCTCGGCATCCGGCCATTCGATCAGCACGGGCGGGTCGGCGCGGTGGGCCACGGCGGCCTCGGCCAGGTCCAGGAAGGCGGTGTCGACCAGCACCACCTTGGCGCCACCGTGCTCGAGGATGTAACGCACGGTGTCGACGTCGAGCCGTGTGTTGATCGCGTTCAGGATTGCGCCGCAGGCGGGAACGCCGAAATGCGCTTCCGCCTGCGGCGGCACGTTGGGCAGGATCGTCGCCACCACGTCGCCGGGCTGCACGCCCAGCCCTGCGAGGCTTGATGCCAGGCGGCTGACGCGGTCGCGGTATTCGGTGTAGCTGCGGCGCGTCGTGCCGTAGACCATCGCCTCGCGGGTGGCAAAGATGTCGGCGGCGCGCGCCAGGAACGACAGCGGTGTGAGCGGCGTGTAGTTGGCCGCGCATTTCTCCAGCCCCGTCTCGTCTGCCAGCCAACCCATGTCGCCCCCCTTGTCATTCGCCGTTGCTTCTGTTCCTCCATATTGGCGACAGGCGGGCCGGCATGAAAGGGCAAAGCGCGATGGTGCAGGCGTCACGTGCAGCGACGATCCCGGCCGAGGGGCTGCCGAACCGGACGCTGGCCGCCGCTGCGGCGGTGCTCGGCTATGCGACGCTGATCGGCTATACCGACAATTACGTTCGCGTCGTCGCCGCCGAGGGGGGGCTCTGGCAGTTCCACCTGATACGCTCGCTGATGGCCGGCGCGGTGTTCTTCCTGGTAGCGCCGCTTCTGGGGCTGGAGCTGCGGCCGAAGAACTGGCGGGCGGTCGCGGGGCGGTCGGCGTTGCATGGCGGCGCGATGCTTATCTATTTCGGATGCCTGGCTTTTCTGCCGGTGGCGCAGGTCGCGGCGGGGCTGTTCACGGCGCCGATCTTCGTGCTTCTGATCGCGCGTTTCGTCTATGGCCACCCGCTGGGTCCGGCGCGGGTCGCGGCGGCGGCGGTGGGCTTTCTGGGCGTGATCCTGGCGCTGACGCCGGGGACCGACCAGCCGCTGGGCTGGGCGAGCGTCGCGCCGGTCGCGGCGGGGGCGCTTTACGCGATGGGCAACCTGGCGACGCGGGAATGGTGCACGGGCGAAAGCGCCGCGACGATGACGCTGGGCTTCTTCGTCGCGCTTGGCGTCGCGGGGCTGTTCGGCGTTGTTTTCCTGGCGCTTTTCCCCTTTGCGGTGCCCGAGGGGACGGACGGGTTCGTGCTGCGCGGCTGGGTCTGGCCGAGCGCGAATTTCCTCTGGTGGACGGCGGTGCAGGCGCTGGGATCGATGATTGCCGTGGGTCTGATGGTGCGCGCCTACCAGTTGGCCGAGGCGAGCCGGGTGGCGATTTTCGAGTACGTGATCCTGCCCATCGCCGCGCTCTGGGGCTGGGTTCTGTGGGGCGAAACGCTGGGCTGGATGGCGGCGCTGGGCATGGCGATGATCGTCGCCGCGGGCAGCGCGATCGTGATTCGCCGGAAGTAGCAAGGGGCGGTTTCGGGGCCCGCTGCACGCGCTGGCAGGCGTATGGCAAACGTATGGCAAACGTATGGCAAGCGTATGGCAAGCGTATGGCAGAAGCGCGCGGTGGCTTGCGAGGGCGTTAACCCAGGGCTGGCGCGCCGGGATCGCGCCGGGCCGGCACCGTGCGGGGGTGCCTAGGTTTCTTGGCAAGATGAAGCGCCGGGCGGGCGGCGCTGCGCGGCATTGGAGGGGTTTCCCCTTGCGCCGCGCCCCGCAGGGGCGCGGCGCCCGGCCCAACGCGAGGAAGGTTGTGCGGCACGCACAGCCTGACGAGGGGCGGGAGCC
>SLKW01000030.1 GCA_007134405.1 Paracoccaceae bacterium | reverse complement strand
TCGCTCGACCGCGGCGGGCCGCGCGACCTCGCCATGCTGCGCGCCGGGCTGCGGCAGGCCGCCACCCTGCGCGCGACGCTGCGGGGCCGCGACCTGCCGCCCCTGCTGACCGACCTGACCCGCGACCTCGGCGGCCATGCCGAGCTGATCGACCGGCTGGACAGCGCGCTGGTGGCCGAGCCGCCGCATCTGGCCCGCGACGGCGGCTTCATCGCCGAAGGGGTGGACGCCGAACTCGACGAGGCCCGCCGCCTGCGCGACGAGGGCCGCGGCGTGATCGCCCAGATGCAGGCCGAGTATGTCGCGCAGACCGGCATCGGCTCGCTGAAGATCAAGCACAACAACGTGCTGGGCTATTTCATCGAGACGACCGCGACCCATGCCGAGAAGATGCTGGCGCCGCCGCATTCCGAAACTTTCGTCCACCGCCAGACGACCGCCAATCAGGTCCGCTTCACCACGCTGAAACTGTCGGAAATGGAGACGAAGATCCTCAACGCCGGATCGCGCGCGCTGGAGATCGAGAAGCGGCTCTTCGAGGAACTGAAGCACACCGTCACCGACGCCGCCCCCCGGATCTTCGCCACCGCCCGCGCGCTGGCCGAACTCGATCTTTCGGCCGCCTTCGCCGAGATCGCCCGCGCCCGCGACTGGTGCGCGCCGCAGGTGGACGACAGCCGCGCCTTCGCCGTCGAAGGCGGCCGCCACCCGGTCGTCGAGCGTGCCCTCGACCGCGCCGGCCAGCCCTTCGTCGCCAACGATGCCGACCTCTCGCCCGAAGGCGCGGGTGCTGCGATCTGGCTGGTGACGGGGCCCAACATGGCCGGCAAGTCGACCTATCTGCGCCAGAACGCGCTGATCGCGCTGCTGGCGCAGGCCGGCAGCTTCGTGCCCGCGCACCGCGCGCGGATCGGGCTGGTCAGCCAGCTCTTCAGCCGCGTCGGCGCCTCGGACGACCTGGCGCGCGGGCGCTCCACCTTCATGGTCGAGATGGTCGAGACCGCCGCGATCCTCAACCAGGCGGATGAGCGCGCCTTCGTCATCCTCGACGAGATCGGCCGCGGCACGGCGACCTATGACGGGCTCTCGATCGCCTGGGCGGTGCTGGAGCATCTGCACGACGCCAACCGCTGCCGGGCGCTCTTTGCCACGCATTACCACGAAATGACGGCGCTGGCCGAACGGCTCGACGGCGTGCGCAACGCCACCGTCAGCGTGCGCGAATGGCAGGGCGACGTGGTCTTCCTGCACGAGGTCAGGCGCGGCGCGGCGGATCGGTCCTACGGCGTGCAGGTCGCCCGCCTGGCGGGGCTTCCCGCGCCGGTGATCGACCGCGCGCGCACGGTGCTGGAGATGCTGGAAAAGGGCGAGGACGGCCGCCGCGGCGCCCGCGCCCTGATCGACGACCTGCCGCTTTTCTCCGCCGCCCCGCCGGCCCCGCCAGCCGCGAAACCTCAGACTTCCGCCGTCGAATCCCGCCTGCGCCAGACCCACCCCGACGCCCTCACCCCGCGCGAGGCATTGACGCTGATCTACGAGCTGCGCGAGATGCTGCCCGAAACCGACTGACCCGCACCCGCCCGACCCGCACCCGGCCTTGGGCGCCGGGCAACCGGGCGACGGGGGTGCTCCCGCCCCTCGTCAGGCTGTGCGTGCCGCACGAACCTTCCTCGCGTTGGGCCGGGCGCCGCGCCTGCGGCGCGGCGAGAAGGGAAAGGCCGCCGAAGCCGCGCCTCGCCCTGGCACAGGCACACGGTTCAGCGGTCAACGCCGCCAGACAGCAACGCGCGCATCTGCCATACGCTTGTCATACGCTTGTCATACGCTTGTCATACGCTTGCCATACGCTTTCTGGCACCCCTGCAGGCGGCCCGCGCCCCCCGGGAAAGAGCACGACGAAAAACCGCGCGCAGGGGCTGCGCGCGGCGATCGGGTCGTCGGTCTGGAAGGCGGAAGTCCCGGGCACAGGGGCCCGGAGACGACGCGTGCTTGCGGCTCAGCGGCGGATGCCGAGGCGCTTGATGAGGTCGCGGTAGCGGCCTTCGTCCTTGCCGCGCAGGTAGTCGAGCAGCTTGCGGCGCTGCGCCACCATCATCAGAAGGCCACGGCGCGAGTGGTTGTCCTTCTTGTGGCTCTTGAAATGCTCGGTCAGCGTGGCGATGCGCGAGGTCAGGATCGCGACCTGCACCTCGGGCGAGCCGGTGTCGCCCTCATGCGTGGCGAACTCCTTGATGACGCGGGCTTTTTCTTCAACGGTGATCGACATCGGGGTCTCCTGTATGATCGGGTGAAGGCGCAAGCCGGGATGTCGTCCAGCAGGGCCCGTGGAGGTGTCCCGCGACTCGGGCGCCGGGGGATGCGGGCGTATAGGCCAAAGCCGCGCGGCGGTCAACGCTGCGCGGTCTGCCAGTCGGGATGGATCCACGGCTCCAGGTTCGGGCGCGGCAGGGGCGGACGGCCGAGGATGTGATCGGCGATCTTCTCGCCCGCCATGATCGTCGGCGCGTTCAGGTTGCCGTTTGTAATCCTTGGGAAAATCGAGCTGTCCGCGACCCGCAGCGCATCCACCCCGATCACCCTTCCCTCGGGGTCGACCACCGCCATCGGATCGTCCCGCCGCCCCATCCGCGCCGTGCCGCAGGGGTGATAGGCGCTTTCCACATGCTCGCGGATGAAAGCATCAAGGCTCGCGTCGTCCTGCGCCGCCGCGCCGGGCTGGATCTCGCCCGCGACGAACTCCGCCATCGCCGGCTGCGCCATGATCTCGCGCGTGAGCCTTATGCAGCTGCGGAATTCGTCCCAGTCGTCGGGATGCGACATGTAGTTGAAGCGGATCGCCGGATCGTCCTTCGGATCGGCCGAGCGCAACCGCACCGTGCCGCGGCTTTTCGACCGCATCGGCCCGACATGGACCTGGAACCCATGCCCGTCGGCCACCGCCTTGCCGTCGTAGCGCACGGCGATGGGCAGGAAATGATACTGGATATCCGGGTAGTCGATCCCAGCGCGCGAGCGAATGAAGGCGCAGGCCTCGAACTGGTTCGACGTTCCCGGACCGCGTCCCAGGAACAGCCAGTTCGCACCCACCCACGCCTTGCCCAGCAAGTTCCAGTACTTGTAGAGCGTGATCGGCTTCTTCGAGGCGAATTGCAGATAGATCTCCAGATGGTCCTGCAGGTTGCCGCCGACACCGGGGCGATCCGCGACCACCTCGATCCCGTGCTCGGCCAGATGATCCGCCGGCCCGATGCCTGAAAGCATCAGCAATTTCGGCGTGTTGATCGAGGATGCCGCCAGGATGACCTCGCGCCGCGCGGTCACGACCCGCCCGTCGGCCAGACGCACCCCGGTCGCGCGGCCCTCGCTCAGCACGACCTGCGCGGCCAGGCCGCGGACCAGCCGCGCACGCCCCGTCGTCATCGCCGGGCGCAGATAGGCTTTCGCAACCGACCAGCGCCGCCCGCGCCAGATCGAGGATTCCATCGCGCCAAAGCCTTCCTGCTGCGCGCCATTGTAGTCATGGGTGCGCGGATAGCCCGCCTGCACGCCCGCCGCGATGAAGGCATCGAAAAGCGGGTTCTCGCGCAGGCCGCGGGTCACATGCACCGGCCCCTCATGGCCCCGCCAGGCACCGTTCCCGGGCGCGTTCCGGCCGGCATCCTCGGCCCCGTGCCAGGTTTCCTGGCGCTTGAAATAGGGCAGCACGTCGGCGAACGACCAGCCCTCGGCGCCCGCCTCAACCCAGTGGTCGAAATCGCGCGCGTGGCCCCGAACCCAGACCATCCCGTTGATGCTGGAGGAGCCGCCCACGACTTTCCCCCGCGGCACCGGCAAGACGCGCCCGCCCAGTGCCGGTTCGGGCTCGGTCTTCAGCCCCCAATCGTAGCGCCGCATGTTCATCGGAAAGCTCAGCGCCCCCGGCATCTGGATGAACGGCCCCGCATCCGAGCCGCCATACTCGACCACGATCACCGAATGCCCGGCCTCGGCCAGCCGGTAGGCTACCGCCGCCCCGCCCGAGCCCGCGCCCACGACCACGAAATCCGCGTCCATCACACCCTCCAACAGGTCTGGCT
>SLKW01000012.1 GCA_007134405.1 Paracoccaceae bacterium | reverse complement strand
GTTTTCCCAACAAAACATGGCCAAATCCCCGATCCGCGCCTCGCGGCGCCCTCAGCCCGCGAACTCCGCGTCAAGCTTTCGTCAACCACTCCGCCCGCCCCGCTGAACTCGGTATTCGCGCTCGCCGCCGGCGCTGCGCCACGCGCAGTTCAGAACGCCTCGGGTCGCGCCTCGCGGGCCATGTGATCCAGCACGGCATTGACGAATTTCGGCTCGCGCCCCTCGGGAAAGAAGGCCTGCGCGATCTGCACGAATTCGGTGATCACGACCCGCGGCGGCGTGTCGGTCTCGATCATCTCGGCGCCCGCGGCACGGAACAGCGCGCGCAACGTCGGGTCGATCCGGGCGATGGGCCATTTCACCACCAGCGCCCGGTCGGTCATCTGGTCGATCCGCGCCTGCAGGTTCACCGCCGTGTCCAGAAGCTTGCGGAAATGCGTGATGTCCGCTTCGACCCAGGCCGTCCCCTCGGCCTCGGCGCCGATCCGGTGGGTTTCGAATTCGCGCCGGATCGCCTCGACCGTCTGGCCCGATTTTTCCATCTGGAACAGGGCCTGGACGGCATAAAAGCGCGCCGCCCCCCTCAGCGCGCGGGTGCCCGTCGCGGTCATGCGTCGCTCCCGCCCTCGGCCAGTAGGATCGTCCCGTCATCGCTCGACCGGAAGCCCGCCGCGCGGCGGTTGCCGCCCCAGCGTCGCCCCAGCGCGATCAGGTGCAGCGCCGCCGCCGCCGCGCCGCCGCCCTTGTCCTGCTGGCCCGGATCGGCGCGCATGGCGGCCTGGGCGTGGTTTTCCACCGTCAGGATGCCGTTTCCGATGCACACACCCTGCAGCCCCAGCAGCGTGATCGCGCGCGAGCTGTCGTTGCAGACCGTCTCGTAATGCGTGGTCTCGCCGCGAATGACGCAACCAAGCGCCACGAACCCGTCGAAATGCGCCATGCGAAACGCCTGGCCGATGGCGGTCGGCACCTCCAGCGCGCCGGGCACCTCGATCGTCTCGTGGCTCGCCCCGGCCGTCTCGAGTGTTGCGCGGGCACCGGCCAGCAACTGGTCGGCGATGTCGCGATAGAAGGGCGCAACGACGATCAGCACCTTCACCGGCTTGTCGAATTCGGGCAACGGCAGGCTGTAATGGCTGGGTCCGGCCATGGTCTCACTCCTTCGGGATCGGGCGGGTGCCGGCAATCTGCAAGCCGTAGGCATCAAGCCCCACCACCTTGGGTTGCGGGGAATTCGTCACCAGGATCAGATCGTGCAGCCCCAGCGCGGCCAGGATCTGCGCCCCCAGCCCGTACTGGCGCAGGATCTGCGGTGCGTGGCCCTCGCCGCTGGCGACCTTCATGGCCGTATCGCGCAGCAGAACGACGACACCGCGCCCCTCGCCGGCGATCACCCTCATCGCGCCGCTCAGGTCGCCGGCGTGTTCCGCGCCGATGCCCAGCACGTCCTCCAGCGGGTCGAGCGCGTGCATCCGCACCAGCACCGGCTCGGGGATCGAGAGGTCACCCTTGGTCAGCACCACGTGCTCGGCGCCCTGGGTCTGGTCGGTAAAGAGGCGCATCTGCCACTTGCCTCCGTGAATCGACTCCACCTCGCGCGTCGCGGTTTCCCGCACCAGATTGTCGTGGCGCCGGCGATAGGCGATCAGGTCCGCGATGGTGCCGATCTTCAGCCCGTGCTTCTGCGCGAAGGCCACCAGGTCCGGCAGCCGCGCCATCTCGCCATCGTCCTTCATGATCTCGCAGATCACGCCCGAGGGGTTGAGACCGGCAAGCCGCGAGATGTCCACCGCCGCCTCGGTATGGCCGGCGCGGACCAGAACGCCGCCATCGCGCGCGCGCAGCGGGAAGATGTGGCCCGGCGTGGCGATGTCGGCGGCGGTTTTCGTGGGGTCGATGGCCACCGCGACGGTCCGCGCCCGGTCATAGGCCGAAATCCCCGTCGTCACCCCCTCGCGCGCCTCGATCGAGACGGTGAAGGCGGTCTCGTGGCGCGAGGCGTTCTTGGTCGACATAAGCGGCAGCCCCAGCGCGTCGATGCGATGGCCGGGCAGCGTCAGGCAGATCAGACCGCGTCCGTAGGTGGCCATGAAGTTGATCGCCTCGGGCGTGCACATCTGCGCCGGGATGACCAGATCGCCCTCGTTCTCGCGATCCTCGTGATCGACGAGGATGAACATCCGGCCGTTGCGCGCATCGTCGATGATCTCGTCGATCGACGAGATCGCGTCGCGCCAGTTTTCCTCGACCGGGCCGGGCGTCTCGAAGCTCATGGGATTCCCTTTCGTTCTTGCCGGTCAGATAGCGCAAGGGGAAAGGCGGGGGAAGGGGGCGGGCCGGCGCCGGCCCTGCGTCAGAGCAGGGCGGGTGCGCGCCTTTGCGCAGATGCGGGGGCCGGGATGCAGATCGCGCTTGAGCGGCCGCGCATCCCGGCGCTAGCATCGAGGGGCGAGGCGACCGTCATCGGCCCGTCGCGTTTTCGTGGCCAACTCATCTTGCGGCCAACCCCGCCACCGCCCGCCTACCGCCAACAGGAGAGAGAGATGCACCGTTTTCCAACCGCCGCCCGGCAGCCCGGACCGGCGCCCAGCCGCCGCCGCTTCCTGCAGATCGCCGGCTCGACGATGCTGGTTACCGGCGCCGGTGTCTTCAGCCTGCGTTCGGCCCGCGCGGGCAGCGGTTCCAGACTGCATGTGCTGCATATCAACGATATGCACAGCCGGCTCGAGGAAATCTCGGGCTCGGATGCGACCTGTTCGCCGACCGCCTCCGAGGAAGGCAACTGCTTCGGCGGCGCGGCACGACTGGCGCAGGCGATCCGCGACCGGCGCGCGGAACTCGACGAGGCCGGCACGCCGGTCCTGACCTTCGATGCCGGCGACCAGAGCCAGGGCACGCTTTTCTACACCACCTATCGCGGCAAGGCCGAGATCGAGATCATGAACATGATCGGCTTCGATGCGATGACACTGGGCAATCACGAATTCAACAACGGTCCCGACGCGCTGGCTGAGATGCTGGCCGAGGCCGAGTTTCCCATCGTCGCCGGTAACGTCATCGTGCCCGAGGAGCACGCGCTTTACCCGCTGGTGCAGGATCACCTGATCCTGGAAGCCGGCGACGAACGCGTGGGTGTGCTGGGCATCACCACCCCCGACACGGTTTTCCTGTCCTCGCCCGGCCCGGTCACCTTCGAGGACGAGATCGCGCATCTGACCGAGGCGGTCGCGCGGCTGAAGGACGACGGGGTGCACAGGATCATCCTGCTGTCGCATGTGGGTTTCGTGCGCGACCAGCAGATCGCGGCCGAGGTCGAGGGGCTGTCGCTGATCATCGGCGGGCACAGCCACACGCTTCTGTCGAACACGGTCGCGGGCACCCCGTCCTATGCAACCCTGGTCGAGGCGCCGGATGGCCGGCCCGTGCCGATCGTTCAGGCCTACGCCTTCTCGCGCTACCTCGGCGACCTGGCGCTGGAATTCGACGATGAGGGCACCGTGATCTCGGCCGAGGGCGACACCGTCCTTCTCGACGCCAGCTTCGCCGAGGCCGAGGATGTCGCCGACCGCGTCGCGGCACTCGCCGGCCCCATCGAGGATCTCAAGCGCACCGAGATCGCCGAGATCGCCGCGCCCATCGATGGCAGCCGCGAAAGCTGCCGGTCGATGGAATGCGAGATGGGCAACGCCGTGGCGAATGCCATGCTCAAGCGGGTGGGCGATCCGACGGTGACCATCGCGCTGACCAATGGCGGTGGGCTGCGCGCCTCGCTCGAAGCCGGGATGGTGACGGTGGGCGACGTGCTGACGGTGCTGCCCTTCCAGAACACGCTTGTCACGATGCTGGTCTCCGGCGCCACCCTGGTCGCGGCGCTCGAACACGGCGTGAACGGGATCGAGGACGGCGCCGGGCGCTTCCCGCAGATCGCCGGCATGCGTTTCCGGCTCGACACCTCGGTCGCGCCCGACGAGGGGCGCGTGTCCGAGGTCGAGGTGGCAACCGACGACGGCTGGGCGCGCATCGATGACGACGCGCTTTACGGTATCGTCACCAACAACTTCATGGGCCGCGGCGGTGATGGCTACGCGATGCTCGAAAGCGACGGGCAGCAGGTCTACGACACGGCCATCGACATGGCCGACGCGCTGGCCGAATACCTGGCTGCCAACGCGCCCTACACCCCCGAAATCGAGGGGCGGATTCGGCAATAGCCCCTCAGGCTACGGCCCAGGGGGGCGCGGCGGGCCTCAGTATCCGCGCGCGCTCAGCCAGTCGCGCAGGAAGGAGATCTCGGCCTCCTGCGCGGCGATGATTTCCTCGGCCAGAGCGCGGATCTCCGCGTCCTCGCCATGTTCCAGCACGATCTCGGCCATGGCGATGGCGCCTTCGTGATGGGGGATCATGCCGCGAGCGAAATCGACATCGGCATCGCCGGTATAGTCGATATCCATCTCTGCGTGCATGCGGGCGCTCGCCTCCATGAAGGCGCGGGTTGACGGGCTGGCGTCCTCGGGCACTTCGCTCTGTGCGCCGTGGGCATGACCGTCACCGTGACCATGACCATCACCGTGATCGTGCCCGTGGGAACTTGCCAGCGCAGCGGCGCTCCATCCGCCGGCCGCGAGGAGCGCGACGAGCGCTGCAGTTGCAAAGGCGTTTCCGGTTTTCGGCATTCTGTCCTCCCCAATCTTTCTTGGCAGGCTTGGCTGCCTGATCACGATGGGGCCTCCTGCCGGTGGAAGGTCAAGACCGGAGGCTCGCATCGCCCACTGAAATGACGCAATTGAATAGGGCGCGGCGAAGAAGTTTCGCTGCGGTTAATTTTCCGAAATGATCGTTTTGAAACAGATGCTTGAGCAAGCGTCCGCATGCGGACGCCTTGGCGGGGTGTTGAATCCTGAAAGTCTTCGGGACGGATTTGTGGCGTGCCGCGTAGGTCAATCCATCGCGTAGCCGGCGCCGCGCACGGTCCGGATCGGATCGGCCCCGCCATGCGTGCAGAGCGCCTTGCGGAGCCGGCCGACATGAACGTCCACCGTGCGCGTATCGATGTATATGTCGCGTCCCCAGACCCGGTCCAGCAGCGCCTCGCGCGTCCAGACCTTACCCTGCCGCTCCATCAGCGCGGCAAGCAGGCGAAACTCGGTCGGCCCCAGGTGCAGCGCCTCGCCCGCGCGCGTGACCCGGTAACTCTCGGTGTCGAGCCGTATATCGCCCGCTTCCAGCACCGCCCCCGCCGCCGCCGGGCGGACCCGGCGCAGATTGGCCTTCACCCGCGCGATCAGTTCGGCGACCGAATAGGGCTTCACGATGTAATCGTCGGCGCCGGTTTCCAGCCCGCGCACGCGGTCGGCCTCCTCGGATCGGGCCGAGACCATGATGACCGCCGATTGCCGCCCGCCGGCGCTGGCCTTGATCTGCCGGCAGGCTTCGAGCCCCGAGAGCCGCGGCAGCATCCAGTCCAGCAGGATCACATCGGGCGTATCCTCGGCGATCGCCAGCATCGCTTCCTCGCCGTCATTCGCAGTGCTGACCCGGAAGCCCGCGGCCTTGAGGTTGTAGCTGAGCAGCGCGCGCTGCGCCGGTTCGTCATCGACGACCAGAACCAGGGGCTTGTCGGTGGTGTTCATGCATCAACTCTCGGGCATGGCGATGGTCGAGGTCGAATGGCCCTTGATGCGCGGCCCGGCCGGTGTGCCCTCGGCGACGAAGATCACATGCTCGGCGCCGTGTGTCACCAGATCCCCCATCCGTTCGATGTTCTTGGCAATGAAGATGTAGTGCAGGCAGGGCGTGATATTGCGCGGGTCTTCCATCATATGGGTGATGAACTCCCGAAACAGCGCGTTGGTCATGTCGTCGACCTCGACATCGCGGGTCACGACGTTGCGGGCAAGTGCGGCATCCATCCGCGCGAAGGCATCCAGCATGTCCTTGAGCATCTGACCCACAAGCCGCGCCTGGCGCCTCAGCGCACCCGCCGCGCCCTCGATCACCGGGCTCGCGATCAGCACGGGCACCCGCTTGGCCATGTTCTTGGCATAGTCGCCCAGCCGCTCCAGATCGCCCGCCATCTTCATCACCGCGACGGCGGCGCGCAGATCGTCCGCCTGCGGCTGCCGCAAGGCCAGAAGCCGCACGACCTGGTGGTTGATCTCTTCCTCGGCGGCGTCGATGACCTTGTCGCCGCGCACGACCTCGGCGGCGAGGTCCTCGTCACGGCTTTCGAGCGCGCGGGCGGCGCGCAGGATCGCCTCCTCGACATGGCCGCCCATCGCCAGCACGTTGAGCCGGATGGCATCGAGGTCGCGGTCGAAGGCGGTGTTGGTATGCGGCTTGTTCATGCGGCTCTCTTCCCTTTCCGACACCACTAGCGCCGGGATGTGACAGTAAGGTGACAGGCGCCTAACCCGTGGGCAACAGCGTTGAAAAAGTCGCGCCCTCGCCTGGCGCGCTGCGAATGCATAGCCGCCCACGATGGCGGTTGAGGATATGCTTGACGATGGCCAGCCCCAGCCCCGTGCCGCCCTGATCGCGCGAGCGGGCGCGGTCAACGCGGTAGAAGCGTTCCGTCAGGCGCGGGATGTGGATCGGATCGATCCCCTCGCCATAATCGGTGACGTCGATGCGCAACACCGGCCCTTCGAAACCCGGCACCGCCGGAACCGTCGAGGCCGCGATTTTGATCCGCCCGCCGTTGGCGCCGTATTTCAACGCATTTTCGAGCAGGTTGTGATAGACTTGCACAAGTTGGTCGTAATCGCCCGGCACCTCGGGCAGGTCTTCGGGCAGCGTCAGGGTCACCTCGATACCGGCGCTCTCGATCTGCGGGCGCAGGGCGGCCAGCGTGGCCCGCAGCACCATGTCGATGGCGACCGGCGTGCGCGGGCGGATCTTTTCGGCGCCCTCGACCCGCGACAATGACAGCAGGTCCGACACGAGGCCCGTCATCCGCTCGGCCTCGCGCGCCATGATCGACAGGAATTCCTGCCGCGCGGCGGGATCCTGCGCCGCCGATCCCTGCAGCGTTTCGATGAAGCCGGCAAGGACCGTCAGGGGAGAACGCAACTCGTGGCTGACATTGGCCACGAATTCGCGCCGCTGTGCTTCCGCCGCCTCGCGGTGCGAGATGTCGTGCAGGCTCAGGACCAGCGTGTCGGCTCCCATCGGCCGGGCGGTCACCTGCCAGACGGTTTCGGCGCTCGCCGACGAGGTGACGAAGGAGGCGGTTGCGTTCTCGCTGCCCGCCAGCGCGCGGTCGAGCATCGCGGCCACTTCGGGCTGGCGCAGATGCGCCCGGATCTGCGCGCCGCGGATCTGCGCGCCCAGCAATTCGACAGCCGCCTGGTTCGCCGACCAGACCCGCCCGTCCCGCGCGACAAGCAGGACAGGCTCGGGCAGGGCGGTAATCAGCGCGTCGAAGTTCAGTGTGTCATGCAGATGCGAATCCATCTCGGCTCATCCGAACCTCCCGGTCACGTAATCATTCGTGCGGGATTTCACAGGACGCGTAAAGATCGTCTCGGTGGCCCCGTATTCGATGATCCGGCCCAGATACATGAAGGCGGTGTTGTCCGAGACGCGCGCGGCCTGGCTCATCGAATGGGTGACGATCACGATGGAATACTGCCCGCGCAGGTCGGCGATCAGGCTTTCGATCTTGGCCGTCGCGATCGGGTCGAGGGCCGAGCAGGGCTCGTCCATCAGAAGCACCTCGGGGTCCGAAGCGACTGCGCGCGCGATGCAGAGCCGCTGCTGCTGGCCGCCGGAAAGCCCCAGCGCCGTGTCGCTCAGTCGGTCCTTCGCCTCGTCCCAAAGCGCGGCCGAGCGCAGCGCGCGTTCCACCGTCTCGTCCAGGATCGACTTGCGGGTGACGCCATCGACGCGCAGCGGGTACGAGATGTTGTCGTAGATCGACATCGCGAACGGGTTGGGCTTCTGGAAGACCATGCCCATGCGCTTTCTCAGCGCGATGACGTCGACGCCCGGGCCATAGATGTCGAACCCGTCGGCCAGGATGCGGCCGTCGATGCGCAGGTCGTCGACCAGGTCGTTCATCCGGTTGAGGCAGCGCAGAAGCGTCGACTTGCCGCAACCCGAGGGACCGATCAGCGCCGTGACCATCCCCTTCTGAATCTCCAGATTGTTGTCGAAAAGCGCCTGCTTCTGCCCGTACCAGAGGTTGAAGTCCTTGATCTCCAGCACCGGGCCTTCGGAGCTTCGGTTGATGTGATAGGCGGTGGGTTCGAATTCCAGGGTCGTGGTCATGACTGGGTCCGTTTCAGAACTGGCCGGTGGCGTAGCGGCGCTTGAGCCGGTTGCGGATGATGATGGCGGTGGCGTTCATCGCCACGATCAGCGCCAGCAGAAGCAGCGTGGTGACGAAGACCATGGGCTTGCCAGCCTCGGAATTTCGCGACTGGAAGCCCACGTCGAAGATGTGGAAGCCCAGATGCATGAAGCTGCGGTCGAGGTGGATGAAGGGAAAGAAGCCGTCGATGGGCAGGGCCGGGGCGAGCTTCACGACACCGACCAGCATCAGCGGCGCGACCTCTCCGGCACCGCGCGCCATGGCAAGGATCATTCCGGTCATGATGCCCGGCAGCGCCTTGGGCAGCACGACGTAGCGGATCGTCTGCCATTTCGACGCCCCGCAGGCGAGCGAGCCCTCGCGCATCGAGCGTGGCACGGCGGCGAGCGCTTCTTCCGAGGCGACGATCACGACCGGCACCGTGAGCAGCGCCAGCGTGAGTGAAGCCCAGAGGATGCCGCCCTTGCCGAAGGTCGGGTTCGGCAGCGCCTCGGGGTAGAAAAGCTGGTCGATCGTGCCGCCCATCGTGTAGGCGAAGAACCCCAGCCCGAAGACCCCGTAGACGATCGACGGCACGCCGGCGAGGTTGTTGACCGAGATGCGCACGATCGAGGTCAGCCGCCCCTGCTTGGCGTATTCGCGCAGGTAAAGCGCGGTGATGACACCGAAGGGGGCGACGAAGATCACCATCAACATGGTCATCGCAACGGTGCCGAAGATCGCGGGCAGAACGCCGCCCTGCGTGTTCGCCTCGCGCGGTTCGGCCGAGACGAATTCCCACCAGCGCGAGAAATAGATGCGGATCTTTTCGAAGAGCGACAGCTGGTTGGCGGCAAAGTAGCGAACGATCTGGCTGAGCTCGGTGTCGATGGTGCGGCCGCCGACCTCCTCGAGCTGCACGCGGTAGCGGCGGTCGCGCTCGCGGATCTCATTCACGCGGGCCTGCAGCACCTGGAACTCGGCTTGCAGATCGGCGATGCGGGCCTGGCTTTCGGCGACGGCAGGGGCGGCGGCCTCCTCGCCCTGGCGCAGTGTGGCGCGCCGCTGGGCCAGGCGTTCGCGTTCGATCTGGTGGTTGATCCGCCCGATGTCGCGCTGCTCCAGCCGTCGGATCTCGTTGAACCGCTGGCGCGCGGCGGCCTGCTCGCGCTGCATCAGCGCCGGATCGAAGGCGCGTTCCGTCCCGTCGATGGTCAGCCCGGCGACGCGGCCGATGAAGACGCCCCAGGTCTGGCGCTCGAAATAGTGGAAATCGGCGGGTTGCGTGACGTTCGCCACCTCGAAATCCGACACCCAGCGGAAATCGTCGCCATAGAGGTCGTAGTTCGCCGTCTGGTAGAGCGTGCGGTCGGCGAAACCGAGGTTCGCCTCGATCTCGGCCCGCTGCGCGTCGTCGAGCCGGAGAAGCACGTCCTGGCCCACGCGGTAGGTGCCCGACCGGCGGGCGACACCCGCCAGCACGTCGCCATCGCGCAACTCCACCCGTTCGATCGGCTTCGGCCAGAAGGTGGTGACGCCGTTCCAGGCAACGACACCCAGAAAGCCCGCGATCAGGATGATCCCCAGCGCCAGCGCGCCGCCCAAGGCCCAGAGCCCCGGCTCGCCTACCGCCGATATGTCGGCGCTGAACCGGCGCACCCGCCGCCCGCCTGCGACGCTTTCGCGTGCGGCGACCCCTGCGAGCCCGGCGCCGCCCGAGGCGGGGATGTCGTGTTCGGATGAAGTGCTCATGGCGTTCCCCGGGACTCAGAGCTGGAAGGCGCGCTTGCGGAAGCGCTGGCGGACCAGTTCGGCGGCGGTGTTGATGACGAAGGTCATGATGAAGAGCGTGAGCGCGGCCAGGAACAGCACGCGGTAGTTGGTGCCGTCCTTCACCGCCTCGGGCAATTCGATGGCGATGTTGGCCGAAAGCGTCCGCAGCCCCGAGAAGATGTTCCACTCCATGATCGGCGTGTTGCCCGCGGCCATCACCACGATCATCGTCTCGCCCACGGCGCGCCCCATCCCCATCATCACCGCCGAGAAGATGCCCGAGGCCGCGGTCGGCACCACCACCCAGAGTGCCGTCTGCCAGGGCGTCGCCCCACAGGCGAGCGAGGCCGCGCGCAGGTGGCCGGGCACCGCGTTCAGCGCATCCTCGGCCAGCGTGTAGATGTTGGGAATGACGGCGAAGGCCATGATGAAGCCGACGACCAGCGCGTTCCGCTGCTGGTAGCTGTCGATGAAGCCGCCGCGCGGATCGTAGCCCAGGGCGGTCAGCGTCGCGGCAAACGCGTAGGACAGCACCATCGCCGCGGCCAGCATCACCAGCCAGCGCAGCGCGTCCAGCCTTCCGGCGGCGGCGCGGTCGCGGTCGCCCAGAAGCGCCCGGTAGTGGTGGCCGACCGTCTTCCGGAAGGACCAGGCGACGATCAGGTAGGAAAGCGGCAGGAGGATCAGGAACATGAAGGGCGTCCCGGTGCCGATCCGCCCCGTCGTCCACTGCTTGAAATCGCCGTGGAAAAGCGCGGCCTCGAACAGCGGGCCCAGCCAGATGGCGATCTGCGCGGTGACCAGGATCGACGCGCCCATCAGGATGAACTTCGGAAACCCGTCAAGCTTCAGCGCCGTCTGCACGGGCAGCATCTGCCACAGGAAAGCGCCCAGCATCAGCCCCATCGGCAGCGCGAAGAAGCCGACCAGCACCGCCCCGATCCATTCCTCGACCAGGGGTGCCAGCACCAGCGCCGCGATGAAGCCCAGGACCACCGTGGGCAGGCTTTCCATCATCTCCATCATCGGCTTGACGGTCGCCCGCACCCGCCGGTCGACGAATTCGGACGTATAGATCGCCGCCCCCAGCGCGATCGGCACGGCGAAGAGCATGGCGTAGAACGCGGCCTTCATCGTGCCGAAGATCAGCGGCACCAGCGAATACTTGGGCTCGGCCAGGTCGGTGCCGGCGGTCGATTGCCAGACGAAGGTGGGCTGCGCATAGCCCTCGTACCAGATGCGGCCGAAGAGGACGCGCAGGGTCACCTCGGGATGGCGCTGGACATATTGCCAGGCTTCGATCTCGCCGCCCTGGCTGACCAGCATCACGCCGTTCGAGCGCGGGAAGATCATCGCGGTCGAGTCGGTCGTCACGTCGCCCGAGCGCGCCAGTTCGAACAGCACCTGATCAGAGGTCGAATGGAAGACCCAGACATTGCCCTCGGCATCGACGGCGACGAATTCCTTCTGCCGCTGCGCCTCGGACAGGTCGACGATGGCGGCGGGCATCTGCGCGTGGGTCCGGGCGCGGACAAGTTCGCGCCGGTCGGTGGTCTCGCGCGTGCCGGTCTGCAGCCGGAAATAGACGTTGATCGAGCCGTCCTCGCTGCCGACGACGAGTGATTCCTCGCCCGACAGAAAGGTCATCGCGGTGACCGCCACGCCCTCGTCGCCGACGCGGCGCGACTCGGCCAGTTGCGGGGCGTCCATGTTGCGAAGGTCATAGCGGTGCACGAACCCGTCGTCGGTCGACACGATCGCCCGGTCGCCCGTGCCCGACAGCAGGATTCCGGTGACCGACACGCCGGGCGCCAGGTCCAGCGACGGCAATTCCGAGGTCGTCGTGGTGATCGTCTGCTCGTTGGTCATCATGTTGACCTGCACGCGCGAGCGGCTGACGCGGACTTGGTTCGTCGCGTCGACCGTCGCAAAGGCCAGCGTCGGGCGTTCGCGCGTGCCGCCGACGCGGTAATCGACGGCGATGATCGCATGCTCCGAGATCGCCTCGGCCTCGCCCAGCTCGACGACGCTCGACAGCGTGCGGAAATCGCCGGTGCCGACCTCGGTGAAAACGCGCCCGTCGCCCATCCGGTCGCGGTCATCGAGCCGGGCGAGCCCCTCGGGCAGGTTGCGCCGCGCGGTGGTCGCGGTCGAAAAGCCCAGCTCGGCAAAGCGCACCGTGCCGTCGTCGAAGCCGAAGGCGACCTGATCGCGCGACAATGTGCCGGAAACGGCGGTGACCTCGGCGCCCCCAAAATCGAGCTCGGTGCGGGCGATCTCGGTCCCGGTCGGAACGTGGTAGGTGATCGCGCGCCCCTCGGCAGCAACGGCGATGCCCAGCGTCTGGAACTCGTCGCCGTTCACCCAGATCACGTCCTGCTCGGTGTCGAGCTGGTAGCGGACGTCTCCCAGCATCTCGCCGCCGTCCATCAGCGGCATGACCACGCGGAACAGGAACAGCATGATCCCCAGAACGGCGAAGATCACCATGAGCCCGCCCACGGTGATCACCCCCCCTGCGATCTTTTCGCCCCAGACGACGCTTCGCCTCGTGTCGAGACTGCGCAGACGGCGGCGTTCGGCGCGGGCTGCGGCGCTGTGCTGGGAGGGCGCGGTCGTGTCGGGCATGAATTTTCCGCCGGGCTTGGGTAAGGGGTGCGGGCCGGCACAGCGCCGGCCCGCAAGGCGTCAATCAGTTGATCGCATCCAGACCGAAGGTCGCCAGATCCTGATCAGCGATCGCCTGCACCAGCGGGAAGAAGCCCGCGCGGACCACGTCTTCCTGACCCTGGCGGCTGTAGACGTAGCGGACGAATTCGGCGCGCGTCGGGTCCAGTTGTGCGTTCGGATCCTTGTTCATGTAGATGTAGAGGAAGCGTGCGATCGGATAGTTGCCCGAGGACGCATCTTCGGCGGTGGCTTCGTAGCACTCGCCATCCGGGCCGCGCAGGCTGATTGCCTTCACGTCGGCGGTGGCGTAGCCGATGCCCGAATAACCGATGCCGTTGACGTCGGCCGCGACACCCTGGATCACGGTCGAAGAGCCGGGCTGCTCGCGTACTTCGGCGCTGTAGTCGCCGCCGAAGAGCGCGACTTCACGGAAGTAGCCATAGGTGCCCGAGGCCGAGTTGCGGCCGTACATGGCGATCGGACGGTCGGCCCATTCACCTTCCAGCCCGACCTGGCCCCAGGTGGTGATCGCCTCGTCGGCGCCACCGGAGCGGGTGGACGAGAAGATGGCGTCGACTTCCTGAAGGCTGAGGCACTCCAGCGGGTTGTCGCGGTGTACGAAGACACCCAGCGCGTCGATGGCGCCACGGATCGGGGTGGGCTCGTAGCCGTAGCGGGCCTCGAACTCCTCGATCTCGGTGCCGCGCATCGGCCGCGACATCGGGCCGAACTGGGCGGTGCCCTCGACCAGCGCGGGGGGGGCGGTGCCCGAACCGGCGCCCTGGATCTGGATGGCCACGTTCGGGTAATGGCTGCGGAAGCCTTCCGACCACAGCGTCATCAGGTTGTTCAGCGTGTCCGAACCGATCGAGACGAGGTTGCCCGACACGCCCGAGACGGGCTGGTACTCGGGCAGGTTCGGATCCACCGACTGTGCGCCGGCGGTGGTCGCGAGCGCGAGCGTCGCGGAAGAAAGCAGCAGGGACAGACGGGTCATGATGTCTCCATTTCAGTCTGTGCGTTGGCCCGCGGTGCCCGGTGAGTCTCTGTCCGGGCGCTGGGTGGCATCGGCTTAGCCGCGCGATGTAACGGCAATGACACGGTCACATGACAGTTTGATGACAGCCGGGTTCATTGCCCACCGACCCCGGCCCCGGCGACCGGGCGCGGAACGGCGCGGGCCCCGGCCGGCCTCGCCCCCATCCCCAACCCCAGACCCTGATCTCCTCCCGCGCCGTTGCCTGCCCGGCCCGGTTGCTCCCGCTTCTGGCCTCGCGCGCCATCTGGCCCTATTGGCCCCATGAATCTGGCCCTATCGCCATTTTCGGGCGAGTTTTCCCAGCCGAGGCGTCGCGTCCCGCCCCCCCCATCGTGCGCTGCGCAGAAGCGCGGGTTTTCCCGGAGTCGGCCCCAAATGGCGCAAACTGCCACCCACGTGCCACCCACGTGCCACCCACGTGCCACCAGCTTGCCACCCGTCCGGAATCCCAACAAACCAAGGCGATCCGCCCCATTTCCCGGTCGCCGGGACCAACGCGCCCGCACACCCTGGTAAGCTTTCGTCAACCATCTGCCGCCCGCGCCTCGGCCCGCGAAAACAAGGCCGCAGACGCCGCGGCGCAGGCGCAACGAAAAAGGCCGGCGCCTTACGGCGCCGGCCTTTGCCGGGTGAAAAGTCGATTGCAGATCAGTGCACTATCTTCATCCGTGGCGGGGCTTCGGCATCGTCGCCATGCGCCATGCCCGCGATGATCAGCCCCTCCGGCTCCGCGCTCACCGGCACTGTCGCGCCGTCCATCACCTCGCCGGAAAGAAGCATCTGCGCCAGCGGATCCTGCAGATGCCGCTGGATCACGCGCTTCAGCGGCCGGGCACCATAGACCGGGTCATAACCCTTGTCCGCCAACCACTTATGCGCCGCCTCGTCCAGCTCCAGCGCGATCTTGCGGCCCGCCAGACGCTTGGTCAGACGCCGCAGCTGGATCTCGACGATGCCGTCCATGTCCTCGCGGCCCAGTCGGTCGAAGATCACCGTCTCGTCGAGCCGGTTGAGGAATTCCGGCCGGAAATGGGCGCGCACGGCTTCCATCACCTGCGCCCGCGCCTCGGTCGGATCGGCACCGTCGGGCATCTGGCTCAACGCCTGGCTGCCGAGGTTCGAGGTCAGCACGATCAGCGTCTGCTTGAAGTCGACCGTGCGGCCGT
>SLKW01000456.1 GCA_007134405.1 Paracoccaceae bacterium | reverse complement strand
GTCGCGCTCGGGCAGTTCGGCCTCCATCCGCCAGGCGCTGCCTTCGTCCCAGATCTGGTTGTCGACATGGCCGAAGCCGAAGGTGCGCGCGAGCATCAGTTCCTCGCGGTCCAGCGCCAGATCCACGGCCTGACGAACGCGCACATCGTCGAAGGGCGCACGTGTCGTGTTCATCGTCGCCATGCGCCAGCTGGTTCCAGGCGAGACCAGCAGTTCGAAGCCCCGGTTATCATTGGCCATGAGGCTGGGCAGAAGCTGAGAAGGGACCGATGTGATCAGATCCACGGCGCCGGTGCGCAGCGCCACCATCCGCGCGGCATCGTCGCTGACCGGGGTCATGACCACGCGGTCCAGATGGGGAACGTCCTCGCGCCAGTAGTCGTCGAACCGATCCAGCGTCAGGTTCTCGCCCATGTCGTAGTTGTTGAACATGAAGGGCCCGGTGCCGACGGGATGGGTGATCGAGCCGTCCTCGTTCACGCTTTCGGAAGGGATGACCGCGGCCCAGACGCCGACCATGTTGGCCAGGAAGGGCGCGAAGGCGCTCTGCAGATGCACTTCGACCGTGTAGTCGTCGATCACCTCGACCCGGTCGATAATCTCCAGGTTCTGGCGCCGGCGCGAGCCGGTTTCGGGGTCAAGGATCCGCTCGAGGCTGAATTTCACATCCTCGGCCACCATCTCGCGGCCGTTGTGAAACTTGACGCCCTCTTCGAGTTCGAACGTGTAGACCAGCCCGTCATCCGAAATGGAGTAGCTGTGGGCAAGCCAGGGCACGATGTTCATGTTGGCGTCGAAATGCAGCAGCCCCTCGCCGATCTGGCTGAGCGCCCAGACGGTGTTGTCGCCCAGGATCACATGCGGATCGATCCCGTTGGTGACCGAGGTCGACGCAATGCCGATGGTCAGGGTGCCGCCGCGGTGGGGCTCGTCGGCGGAAAGCGCGCCGGCGGCCAGCGCCCAGCACAGCGCTGTGGCTGCAAAAAATCGTGACGGTTTCATTCTTACCTCCTTGGTTGGTTCTCTAAGATGGTTCAGTCGAGTTTCACGCGTGGGTCGAGGTAGCGGTAACTGATGTCGACCAAGAGGTTGATCAGCACGTAGACGATGGCCGCCACCAGAACGACGCCTTGGATCAGCGCGTAGTCGCGTTCGTAGACCGCATCCACGGCGAGCCTTCCGATACCGGGCCAGGCGAAGATCACCTCGGTCAGCACCGCGCCTTCCAGAAGGCCCCCGAACTGGATGCCGATGATCGTGACGGTCGGGATCATGGCGTTCTTGAGCACATGCACCCCGACGATCATCCGCTCGCCCAGCCCCTTGGCGCGGGCGGTGCGCACGTAGTCCTGGCTGAGCTGTTCGATCATCTCGGCGCGGATAAGCCGCGTGAGGTTCGCCGCCATCGCGGTGCCCAGCGTGATCGCGGGCAGGATGAGATGCCGCATGGAGGCGCCGAAATCTTCAGCCGGGCTCACATAGCCCATCGACGGCAACCAGCCGAGATACTGCGAGAAGAAAAGCACCAGAAGGATGCCGAACCAGAAGTTGGGGATCGAGATACCGGCCAGCGCGATGCCCATCGCCCCGAAATCCGGCAGCCGGTTCTGGTAAAGCGCGGCGATGATCCCCGCCGGCAAGCTGATGGCCAGCGCGACCACCGCGCTGGCCAGCGCCAGCAGCAGCGTGTTCGGAAACCGCGCGAGGATCATCTGCAGGATCGGCTCGCGCGAATACATCGAGATGCCGAAATCGCCCCGCAGCAGGTTGGTGAGCCATGTCCAGTATTGCAGCGGCAGGGGCTGGTCGAGGCCGTAGCGCGCCATCAGCGCGGCCTCGACCACCGGGTCGCGCCCCTCCCCCATCAGAACGTCGATGGGGCTGCCGGGAACCAGATGCACCATCGAGAAGACCAGGATCGACAGGATCAGCAGTACGGGGATCAGTTGCAGCAGCCGACGGATGACGAATTTCAGCATGCGGCGGGCTCCGGCGCGGTCGGTGCCGCCCAGACGCGCCCGCGCGGCAGGACCGGGCGGCGCAGGCAGGCAACATGGCGGCCCGCTGCGATCGGGTCGAGCGGCGGCACCGTTGCCGCGCATTCCGTCTGCGCATGCGGACACCGGGTGCGGAAGCGGCAGCCGCTGGGCGGGTTCAGCGGGCTTGGCACATCGCCCGGCAGAAGCTGAGCGCGCGCGGCACGACGGCGACCGGGCACCGGAATCGGCACCGCAGAGATCAGCGCACGCGTATAGGGATGAACCGGGTCGCTGAAGATCGCCTCGGTCGGGCCAGTCTCGACGATCCGGCCAAGGTACATCACCGCGATCCGGTCGCAAAAGGCGCGAACGACCGACAGGTTGTGCGAGATGAACAGAAAGCTCAGCCCGAAATCCTGCCGCAGTCCGGCCAGCAGGTTCAGGATCTGCGCCTGGACCGAGACATCGAGGGCGGAAACCGCCTCGTCCGCGATCAGCAGATCAGGGCCCGGGCCCAAGGCGCGCGCGATGCAAATGCGCTGGCGCTGGCCGCCCGAGAACTCGTTCGGATAGCGCCCGTAATCATCGCCGGAAAGCCCGACCTTCTCCAGAAGCGCGCGGACGCGGTCTCGCCGCCCCGGCCCGGTCACGCCATCTGCGATGCTGGCACCGATGGGTCGGCGCGGATTTAGGGCGCTGAACGGGTCTTGCATGACGATCTGCATCCGCTTGCGCATGCGTCGCAGCGTAGCCGCGTCGGCCGCGCCCAGATCGACGCCGTCAAAGATCACGCGACCCGCCGAAGGCGCCGTCAATTGCAGGATAGACCGCGCGAGCGTGGACTTGCCGCAGCCGGATTCTCCCACAATGCCCAGCGTCTCGCCCCGTCGCAGGTCAAGGCTGACGCGGTCCACCGCCTCGAGCCATTGCGACGGTCGACCGAAGATATCGCGCGCAACGGCAAAGCGCTGGCTCAGCCCTTCGACGCGCAGCAAGGGCATCTCGGAGTCCTCAGCGCGCATGCAGCCAGCACCGGACGGAATGGGCACCCTGGCGAACAAGCGGCGGCATGGAGGTGCAAACCTCCATCGCCTCTGCGCAGCGCGGGCGGAAGGGGCAGCCCGGCGGGGCCTTGCCGGGTTTCGGCGGCGTACCCGCCAGCGCGGCAAGCGGGCCGGCGGTCGGCGGCAGGTCAACGCGCGGGACCGAGGCCAGTAGCCCACGCGTGTAGGGATGCATCGGCGCCTCGAAGAGCGCGGTCGCCTGGGCCTCTTCGATCAATTGGCCGGCATACATCACGCCGATACGGTCGGCGGTTTCGGCCACGACGCCGATGTCGTGCGTGATCAGCACGACAGCGGTGCCGAATTCCTCGCGCAGCCGGTCGAGAAGCGACAGGATCTGCGCCTGCACGGTCACATCCAGCGCCGTCGTAGGCTCGTCGGCCACGAGCACGCGCGGGTTGCACGACAGCGCCATGGCAATCATCACCCGCTGGCGCATGCCACCCGACAGCTCGTGCGGATATTGATCCAGACGTCGCGCCGGGTCTGAAATGCCGACCTTCTCCAGCATCTCGACGGCCCGTACGCGCGCCGCGGCGCGGTCCATCGGCTGGTGCAGGCGGATCGTCTCGACCAGTTGGTAGCCCAGCGTCAGAACCGGATTGAGCGAGGTCATCGGCTCCTGGAAGATCATTGCGATCTCGCGCCCGCGCAGCCGCCGCAACTCGGCCCGGCCCAGAGTGGCCAGATTGCGCCCGCCCAGCCGGATCTCGCCGCCCGCAGCCGGGACCAGTGCCAGCAGGGCCAAGGCCACGGTCGACTTGCCGCTGCCGGACTCGCCGACGATCGCGTAGGTTTCACGCGGCGCCAGATCGAGCGATACGCCATTAACGGCGGGCACCGGCCCGTCGTCCGTCTGGTAGCGCACCACCAGATCGCGCACGCTGAGCACCGGCTCGCCAACCTCGTCTTGCAAGCCGTTCGTCTCGGCGACTGATACCATTTCTTCGCGGGCCAAGCGGCAATTCTCCATGGTCTTAGGGTGGTCCGGTTTCGACGGCGCGCACAAGATTATTACCCATCCGCATGGAACCATGCCCGACG
>SLKW01000208.1 GCA_007134405.1 Paracoccaceae bacterium | reverse complement strand
GATCCAGCGCCAGGGCGAGCAGCAACTCGACCGGGCGAGCCCGCAGGAGGTGCTGGAGTGGTTCGAGGAGCGCGAGCCGGTCACGGTGGCCGGAAGGCTGGCGCTGTTGCGCGCCTACGAGGCGACCGGTCAGACCGAACGGGCGCTCGAACTGGCGCGGGCGATCTGGCGCGACGACCCGCTGGCCGCCGCGCCGGACGCGCGGCTCATGCAGCGCTACGGTTCCGAGCTGGCCGACCTGCACGAAGAGCGCATGCACAACCTTCTCTGGGCCGGACACTCGGCATCCGCCGAACGGATGCTGGACCGGGTGCCGCGCGGCCTGGCGCGGTTGGCGCAGGCGCGGATCGCGCTGCAGGCGCGCGCGCAGGGCGTGAATGCGCTGATCGATGCGGTGCCGGCCTCGCATGCCGACGATCCGGGGCTGGCTTATGATCGTTTCGCCTGGCGGATGCACTACCAGCATTTCGACAGTGCCGGCGACCTGATGCTGGACCGGTCGCGGCGGGCCGACGGGCTGGGCCAGCCCGAGGCCTGGGCCGCGGGACGCCAGCGCCTCGTGCGCCGGGCGCTCTCCGAGGGGGCGCACCGGCGCGCCTACGATCTGGCCGCGGGTCATCGGCTGGAAAGTGGCGCGCGGTTTGCCGATCTCGAATGGCTGGCGGGCTTCATCGCGCTGCGGCACCTGGACGACGCGGCCACTGCCGCCCGTCATTTCGCGACGCTGCGGGGCGGCGTCGGCAGCCCGATCAGCCTTGCTCGCGCCGGCTACTGGGAGGGCCTGGCGCGCGAGGCCCTGGGCGAGGAGGAGGCCGCGAACGCCGCGCTCGCCTTCGCCGCCGAGCATCAGACCGCGTTCTACGGCCAACTCGCCGCCGAGCGGCTGGGCATGCCGCTCGATGACCATCTGGTCGCCCCGCCCGACTATCCGAACTGGCGCGACACGTCGCTGGCCAGTTCGGACCTGCTGCAGGCGGCCAAGCTGCTGCACCGCGGCGGCGAGTGGCACGAGGCGCGGCGCTTCGTCATCCAGCTTGCGCAGAACCTGGGCAGCGAGGACGAACTGGGCGCGCTGGCCGATCTCTGGCTCGAACTGGGCGAGCCCAACTTCGCCGTCAACATCGCCAAGACCGCGGCGCAGGCGGGGATCATCCTGCCGCGCGCCTATTTCCCGCTGACCGGGCTCGAGCGCGCCGACCTGCCGGCGCCCGCCGATCTGGTCATGGCCATCGCCCGCCGCGAGAGCGAATTCGACCCGGCGGTCATCAGCCCGGCCGATGCGCGCGGCCTTCTGCAGGTCCTGCCGGGAACGGGCGAGCTGGTCGCGCGACGGCTGGGCATCGATTATCACCCGTCGCGCCTGACCACCGATCCGGAGATGAACGCGCTTCTGGGCGCGGCCTATCTGGACGGGCTGATCCGGGAATTCGGCGCGCTGCCCCTGGTCGCGGCGGGCTATAATGCCGGGCCGGGCCGCCCGCGCCGCTGGGTGCAGGAGCTGGGCGACCCGCGCGACCCCTCCGTCGATCCCGTCGACTGGGTCGAATCGATCCCCTTTGCCGAGACGCGCAACTACGTCATGCGGGTGCTCGAATCGCTGGTGATCTACCGCGCCAAGCTCAACGGCGAGCGCCAGATCCGGCTGACCGAGATGCTACGCGGGAACTGAGATCTGCGCCTGCAGGCGCGCCATCGTCTCGTCGAGCATCCGGATGTAGCTGTCGGTCACGACCCGCCCCTCGGCGTCGAAATGGGTCTGCGCGTGACCGACCAGGACCTCGGGATAGCTCAGCACCGCCGCCCTGTGCGGCACCAGCATCAACCGCAGGATGGATTGCGTCCGCTCGCCGCCCGAGCGCCCCGCCGTGGCTGACAGGATCGCCGTGGGCTTGCCCTCCATCGGCCATCCCTTGAACCGGCTCAACCAGTCCAGTGCGTTCTTGAGAACCCCTGGCGGCGCCTTGTTGTATTCGGGGCAGGCGATCACCACCGCATCGGCGGCCCGCACCTGTTCGTAGAGCCGCGTCACCGATTCGGGCATGCCGCGATCCTGCAGGTCCTGGTCGTAGAGCGGCAACCGCAGATCGCCCTCGACGAACGCGCCGTCGAAGCGGCGCGCGGCCTCGAGCATCAGTTTCCTGTTCAAACTTTCGGCGCGCAGCGAACCGCAGAGCCCCACAAGCGTTGTCTCAGTCATCGCAATCACTCCTTTCGGGGCTAGCTAAGCTTTGCAGCGCCAAGGGCAAGGTTGCATCGACAGGCGCGGTGCAGGCATCGCGCCAGGCAGAAGCGGGAGATGACGAATGCGGCACGGTGGGCAGATTCTGGTCGATCAGTTGAAGGCACAGGGCGTACGGCGCGTCTTTTCCGTGCCGGGCGAAAGCTTCCTGGCCGCGTTGGACGGGCTTTACGAAAGCGGGATCGAGAATGTCGTCTGCCGGCACGAGGGCGGTGCCTGCATGATGGCCGAGGCGCACGCCAAGCTCACCGGCGAGCCCGGCATCGTCTTCGTCACCCGCGGCCCCGGCGCCACCAACGCGTCGGCCGGCATCCACATCGCCAAGCAGGATTCGACACCGCTCATCATGTTCGTCGGCCAGATCGACAACCGCCACCGCGACCGCGAATCGTTTCAGGAGGTGAACTACCGCGCCTTTTTCAGCCCGATCGCGAAATGGGCGGCCGAGATCGACCTGACCGAGCGCATCCCCGAATATGTCAGCCGCGCCTTCCACAACGCGCTCTCCGGTCGTCCGGGCCCGATCGTGCTGGCTCTGCCCGAGAACATGCTCGAGGCGCGCGTCGATGTCCCCGACCTGCCGCCGGTCGCGCCCACGCCGCCTTCATGTTGCTCCGATCAGATCGACGCGGTGCTGGACCTGCTCTGCAAGTCGAAGCGGCCGCTGGTCGTCGCCGGCGGCTCGGTCTGGTCGACCGCGACGGCGAAGAACCTCGCGGCCTTCGCCGAGAACTTCGACCTGCCCGTCGCCGCCACCTTCCGCCGGCAGGACCGGATGGACAATCGCCACCCGCATTACGCGGGCGATCTGGGTGCCAACCCCAACCCGGCGCTGGCGCAGCGGATGCGCGATGCCGACTGCCTCCTGATCCTCGGCGCGCGCTTCGGCGACATCGCGTCGGGCCACTACCAGCGCGTCGATCCCGCCGCGCCCGGCAAGACCATCATCCATGTCCACCCGGACCCGGACGAGCTGGGCTCGGTCTTCCGCCCCGACCTGGCGCTGGCCGCGCCCGCCATCGACGTGATCGCCCGGCTGGCGGGGCGCGAGGCGCCCGAGCACCCAGATTGGGCGGACTGGACGAAGGCCGCGCGCACCGATTACCAGGCCTGGATCGAACCGCGCGAGACGCCGGGGGAACTGAAGCTCGAAGCAGTCATGGCGTGGCTCTCCGAGCATTTGCCCGACGAAGCGATCATCACCAACGGCGCCGGAAATTTCGCCTCCTGGCTGCACCGCTATTTCCGCGCGCGCGCCTTCCCCGGCCACCTGGCGCCGACCTCGGGTTCGATGGGCTACGGCGTGCCGGCGGCGGTGGCGGCGAAGCTCCAGCATCCCGGCAAACCCGTTGTCTGCGTGGCGGGCGACGGCGATTTCCAGATGACGATGAACGAGTTCTCGACCGCGCGGCAATACGGCCTCGCCTTCGTCACGCTGGTTTGCAACAACGGCCGCTACGGTACGATCCGGATGCATCAGGAACGTATGTACCCCGGCCGGGTCAGCGGCACCGACCTCTTCAACCCCAACTTCGCCGCGCTCGCCCGATCCTATGGCGGGCACGGAGAGACCGTCGAGCGGACCGAGGATTTTGCCGCCGCCTTCGAGCGCGCCCAGGCCTCGGGCGTGCCTGCGGTGATCGAGCTCCGCCTCGACCCGCGGGCGCTTGCCCCATCGCAGGACCTGGACGAGGCGCGCGCCGAGGGCGAAGCCGAGACGGGTTGAGCAGCGCCCCGTCGCGCGTTCCCGCGGTCGGGGTTGCGGCAGGGCGACGAGGGGGCTCCCGCCCCTCGTCAGGCTGTGCGTGCCGCACAACCTTCCTCGCGTTGGGCCGGGCGCCGCGCCTGCGGCGCGGCG
>SLKW01000411.1 GCA_007134405.1 Paracoccaceae bacterium | reverse complement strand
GGTCCAAGGCGAATGCAACGACAGGCCTATTTCATGCCCATCTACCTGGCGGCCCGCCGGGTGGGCTACTCGCGCGCGCAGCTGGAAGCCTTTGTCGAGGATGAGGGCGAGCGCGAGCACATGAAGGTGCTGGTGGCGCAATACCTGGCACAATACGGGGTAGAATTGTCCGACAATGATGCTGTCTGCGCCTTTGGCCGCCAGCAGATCGAAGCCGGCACGGCCATCGGTCAGCGACTGAGAGAAAGGTAAGACATGAGCGATCTTCGCAAGATCATCATCGACGAGCGCGAGATCGAGGTGCCGCCGGCGATGACCTTGATCCAGGCCTGCGAGCAGGCCGGTATCGAGATCCCGCGGTTTTGCTATCACGAACGCCTGTCGATCGCCGGCAACTGTCGGATGTGCCTGGTCGAGGTCGTCGGTGGCCCGCCCAAGCCCGCGGCAAGTTGCGCGATGCAGGTCAAGGATCTGCGCCCGGGCCCCGAGGGGCAGCCGCCGAAGATCCGCACCAATTCGCCCATGGTCAAGAAGGCGCGCGAGGGGGTGATGGAGTTCCTGCTCATCAACCACCCCCTTGACTGTCCGATCTGCGATCAGGGCGGCGAATGCGATCTACAGGACCAGGCCGTGGCCTATGGCGTGGATTTCAGTCGCTACCGCGAACCGAAGCGGGCGGTCGATGACCTGAATCTCGGCCCGCTGGTCGAGACGCACATGACCCGCTGCATTTCCTGCACCCGCTGCGTGCGTTTCACCTCTGAGGTGGCGGGCGTCTTCGACATGGGGCAGACCGGTCGCGGCGAGGATGCTGAGATCACCACGTATCTTGGCAAGCTGATCGACTCGAACATGCAGGGCAACATCATCGACCTTTGCCCCGTCGGCGCGCTGGTGTCGCGCCCCTACGCCTTTACCGCGCGGCCGTGGGAATTGACCAAGACCGAAACGATCGACGTGATGGATGCGCTGGGGTCGTCGATCCGCGTGGATACCAAAGGCCGTGAGGTCATGCGCATCCTGCCGCGCAACCATGACGGCGTGAACGAGGAATGGATCTCGGACAAGACGCGCTTCGTCTGGGACGGGCTGCGCCGGCAGCGGCTCGACCGGCCCTATATCCGCAAGGATGGCAAGCTGCGGCCCGCCACCTGGCCCGAGGCGCTCAAGGCGGCGGCCGAGGCGATGAAGAACAAGAAGGTTGCGGGTCTCGTCGGCGATCTGGCGCCGGTTGAGGCCGCGTATGCGCTCAAGCAGCTGATCGAAGGGCAGGGCGGCGTGGTGGAGTGCCGGGTCGATGGCGCGCAACTTCCCGCCGGCAACCGCTCGGCCTATGTCGGGACGGCGGCGATCGAGGATATCGACCATGCGCGTACGATCTGGCTCATCGGGACCAATCCGCGCGACGAATCACCGGTTCTCAATGCGCGCATCCGCAAGGCCTGGCTGACCGGCGCGGATGTTCACCGCATCGGTCCAATTGCCGATCTGACCTATGATGTGATCGAGCATGGCGAAGATCGCGCGGCGCTGGTCAAGGCGGCTCAGGAGGCCGAGGAGACTGATGAGGCGTTGGTGATCATCGGGCAGGGCGCCCTTACCGGCGAGGATGGCGAGGCCGTCCTTTCGCAGGCGATGGCATTGGCCGGGGCTCTCGGTGGACGCTTCCTGGTCTTGCACACCGCCGCAGGACGCGTCGGCGCGATGGATGTGGGCTGCGTCACCGAAGGCGGCATGACGGGTGTGCTGGATGGCGCCGATGTCGTCTTCAACCTCGGCATGGATGAAGCAGATATTCCGGCTGGTCCCTTCGTGATTTACCAAGGCAGCCACGGCGACCGCGGCGCACACCGCGCCGACGTGATCCTGCCTGCGGCGTCCTACACGGAAGAGAATGCGATTTTCGTTAATACCGAAGGGCGGCCGCAACTCGCGCTTCGGGCAAATGCCCCGCCGGGCGACGCTAAGGAAAACTGGGCGATTCTGCGGGCGCTGTCGGGCGAGCTTGAGGCAACGCTTCCCTTCGACAACCTGGCAGAGTTGCGCCGCATGATGGTCGAAGCGGTTCCGCATCTGGAACTGATCGATGAGGTGCCGGAAAACGACTGGCAGCCCGTTGCCCTCGTCACGCCCGGCAAGGGAGAGATCGCGCCCGCCGTGGTGGATCATTACCTCACGAACCCGATTGCCCGCGCATCGTCTCTGATGGCCGAACTCTCGGCATTGGCCAAGTCGCGCGGCATGATGAAAATGGCGGCGGAATAGGCGTGGGCCGGCGCATCCTTACCGGAGAGCGGGCGCTATCTACGTCCAAATCCGGGCCGAATTTTCCGGAACAGGCTGGAAACCGGTGCCCGGATGCGGTTATGAGCACGGGCATGTTGCGCGGCCCGTATGTTACTCGGGGGCGCGAGGTGCGCCGCAAGCGGTCTGAGGATTGAAGCAGATGTCAGAGTTTCTCGAAACCGGTCTGGGCATCACGATGCTGATCTTCGCGCAGTCGTTGCTCGTCATCGCCTTCGTCATGATCAGCCTGCTCTTCCTGGTTTACGGCGACCGCAAGGTCTGGGCCGCGGTGCAGATGCGTCGCGGGCCCAACGTGGTTGGACCTTGGGGGCTGCTGCAATCGGTTGCGGATGCGTTGAAATACGTCGTCAAGGAAGTTGTCGTTCCGGCCGGCGTTGACAGGCCGGTCTATTTCCTGGCGCCAATGCTCAGCTTCGTTCTTGCGGTCCTAGCGTGGTCAGTCATTCCGTTCAACGACGGCTGGGTTCTGGCCGATATCAACGTCGCCATCCTCTTTGTTTTCGCCATCGCGTCGCTCGAAGTCTACGGCGTTATCATGGGTGGCTGGGCGTCGAACTCGAAATACGCCTTTCTGGGATCGCTACGCTCGGCCGCGCAGATGATCAGTTACGAGGTCAGCCTGGGCCTGATCATCATCGGCGTCATCATCTCGACCGGGAGCATGAACTTCGGGGCCATCGTTGCCGCGCAGCAGGGCGACTGGGGCCTCTTCAGCTGGTATTGGCTGCCGCATTTGCCGATGGTGCTGCTGTTCTTCGTCTCGTGCCTGGCCGAAACCAACAGGCCTCCCTTTGATCTCCCGGAAGCGGAGTCGGAACTCGTTGCGGGTTTCATGGTCGAGTATTCCTCGACCCCGTATCTGCTTTTCATGGCGGGCGAATACATCGCCATCTTCCTGATGTGCGCACTGATCAGCCTGCTCTTCTTCGGCGGTTGGCTCAGCCCGATCCCGTTCCTGCCGGACGGGCCCTGGTGGATGGTCGCGAAGATGGCGTTCTTCTTCTTCCTCTTCGCGATGGTGAAGGCAGTGGTGCCGCGCTACCGCTACGACCAACTCATGCGTATCGGTTGGAAGGTTTTCCTGCCGCTGTCGCTGGGCTGGGTCGTACTGGTGGCCTTCTTCGCCAAATTTGAACTCTTCGGCGGGGCCTATGCCCGCTGGGCCGTGGGAGGTTGAGATGACCGCAATGGACTGGAGACGCGCCGCGAAATACGCCCTGATGGTCGATTTCATCAAGGGCTTCGGGTTGGGGTTTCGTTACTTCGCCCGCCCCAAGGCAACGTTGAACTATCCGCACGAAAAGGGGCCGCTGAGCCCGCGTTTTCGCGGCGAGCATGCGCTCAGGCGCTATCCGAACGGTGAGGAGCGCTGCATCGCCTGCAAGCTCTGCGAGGCGATCTGCCCGGCGCAGGCCATCACCATCGATGCCGAGCCGCGCGACGACGGCTCGCGCCGCACGACGCGGTATGACATCGACATGACGAAGTGCATCTATTGCGGTTTCTGTCAGGAAGCCTGCCCGGTCGATGCCATCGTCGAGGGGCCGAATTTCGAGTTCGCCACCGAAACCCGCGAAGAGTTGTTCTACGACAAGGAGCGGCTTCTGGCGAACGGTGACCGCTGGGAAGCCGAGATCGCGCGCAACCTCGAAATCGACGCGCCTTACCGGTGAGCGGCATGAGTGACCCTTACGCACAGATGATTCGGCAGATGATGGAAAGCAGCCAGCAGATGCTGCGCGCTTTCAATCCGGCGATGGAGAAGGTTAGTACCGCGCCCTTCGATCAGGCGTTT
>SLKW01000024.1 GCA_007134405.1 Paracoccaceae bacterium | reverse complement strand
GCAGCGTTGAGCAGATAGATGATCGCCACGGGCGAGAGACTTTCCACCCGCGTCGCCCTGGCCGCGTCAAGGGCGCGCGACGCATGGTAGTCGAGCGCCGTGGCGACCTGCGCCTCGCCCGACAGGAGTCGGGCCAAGCGGTGCGCGGGGTCGGGCTTCGCCTCCCAGCGCAGGCGCGGGTTGGCGGGGCGACCGGAAAAGTGATCAGTGGCTTCGGCTTCGATCCAGCCCTCGCCCTTGCCGGTCAGCCGATATGGGCCGGTGCCGATGGGTGCGGCGCTCATGCCCGTCTCCAGCGCCGCGATCCCAGCAGGAGCGACGATGAAGCCCTGCACCAGCACGTCGGGCAGGTCCGCCATCGGCTGAGCCAACGATACCTCTACCGTCAGCGGTCCGGCGGCGGAGATCCGCGCACCGCCAAGGTATTGCGCCCAGACGCCCGGCGCGCCGAGCGTGTAGCCCTTGTCCGGCCGTGCCATGCGCCTGAGCGATTGGCAGACCGCCTCGGCATCGCAGGGCGTGTCGTCATGAAAACGCGCATCCGCGCGCAGTTCAAAGCGCCAATGCCGGGCGTCGTCCGAAACCTCCCATTGCTCGGCAAGGCGCGGGGTGAATCCCTTTCCCTCGCGCCGCATCAGCGTGTCGTAGAAGGCACCGTAAAGGCACAGTTCATCGGCCCCATCGGTGCAGTCATGCGGGTCGCGCAGCGGCAGGCGGGCTTGCAGGATCGTGGTCACATCCGGTCCCTTTGCGGCTCATCGATCAGGTGACAGGCGACGGACTGGCCGCCGCCCAGGTCGCGCAGGGCCGGACGCTCGATGGCGCAGCGGTCCCAGGCGAAGGGGCAGCGCGTTCGGAAACAGCAGCCCGATGGGAGTGAGAGCGCGCTCGGCACCTCGCCCGTCAGCTCCATCTCGACCGTCTTGCGCTGCGGTTCGATCGTCGGCGCAGCCGAGAGAAGCGCGCGCGTATAGGGGTGGCGGGGCATGGCGAAGAGCCGATCGCGCGGCGCGGTCTCGACCATGAAGCCCAGATACATCACCCCGATCCGGTCGGCGATGTGGTGGACGACCGACAGGTCGTGACTGATGAAAAGATAGGCCAGCCCGAATTCGTCGCGCAGATCCAGCATCAGGTTCAGGATCTGCGCCTGGATGGAGACATCCAGCGCCGAGACCGGCTCGTCGGCGATGATCAGGCCCGGATTGACCGAAAGCGCGCGCGCGATGCCGATACGCTGGCGCTGCCCACCCGAGAACTGGTGCGGATAGCGCCCGGCTTGTTCAGGGTTGAGCCCCACGCGTGACAGCAGCGCGGCCGTGCGCTCGCGCACTTCGGCTCGGCGCGAGGGGCCCAGTTGCTGCAAGAGCGGCTCGGCCACGATGTCGCGCACCTTCTGGCGCGGATTGAGCGAGGCAAAGGGGTCCTGAAAGATCATCTGCATCTTCGCGCGCACTGGCAGCATCCGCCGTGGCCCGTAGGCGCTGACATCCTCGCCCTCGATGCGGATGCGTCCGCCGGTGGGCTCGTAGATTCGGGCGATGGTCTTTGCGACGGTCGACTTGCCGCAGCCGCTCTCGCCCACCAGAGCCAGCACCTCGCGTGGGGCGATGGCGAAGCTCACGCCGTTGACGGCATGGACGATGGTGTTGCGTAGCCGTGGCCGCCCGCCCTTGAAGGTGATCCGGTCCAGAAGACCCTTGCTGAGCTGGAAGCGTTGCTCCAGCCCCTCGACCTCGAGCATGGGGGTCATGCCGGTTCTCCGGTGGTCTGGGTCGCCGGGACGGGGAAGTGGCAGGCAGCGTGTTGGCCGCCGCGCTGCGGGGTGAGCGGCGGCTCCTTCTCGGCGCAGAGCGCTTGGGCGCGCGGGCAGCGCTCGCGGAAGCTGCACCCGGCGGGCAGGTTGCGCACATCGGGCACGGTGCCGGGGATCTGGTTGAGCCGCGGCAGCCGGTGCGCGGGGTTGGGGATCGAATCGATCAGCCCGCGCGTATAGGGGTGGGCGGGAGTGTCGATCACCTCGCGCACAGGGCCGGTCTCGACCACCTTGCCGCAATAGAGGACGGTGATCTTGTCGACCATCTCGGCCACGACGGCGAGGTCATGGGTGACCAGGATCATCGAAGCGCCTTCCTCGGCAATCTGGCGGCGCATGAGCTTCAGAATTTGGCTTTGGATCGTCACATCCAGCGCGGTCGTGGGCTCGTCGGCGATGATCAGGCGAGGCCGGGCGAGCATGGCGATGGCGATCACCACGCGCTGGCGCATCCCGCCCGAGAACTGGTGCGGGTAGGCGCGCAGCCGGTCGCCCGCCTGCGAGATGCCGACGCTTTCCAGCATCTCGATGCAGCGGGCGCGACGGGCGCGGGCGTCAAGTCTGGTGTGCAGGCGCAGAACCTCGTCCATCTGCCGGCCGATCGTCTGCACCGGGTTGAGCGAGGTCATTGGATCCTGGAAGACCATGCCGATTTCGCGCCCCCGGATGCGGCGCAGCGCATCCTCGGGCAGTTGCGCAAGGTCGCGACCGTCAAACAGGATCTGCCCCCCCTCGATCCGTCCGGGGGGGTCGATCAGTCCAAGGATCGAGAATCCGACCACGGACTTGCCGCCGCCGGATTCGCCGACAAGCCCCATCACCTCGCCGGGCATCAGGTCGAAGCTCACGCCATTCACCGCTTTCACGGTGCCGGCGAAGGTGTGAAACCAGGTGCGCAGATCGCGCACGGAAAGAAGCGGCGCGGTCATTTCAGCCTCGGGTTCAGTTCGTCGCGCAGGAAATCGCCCATCAGGTTGATGCCGAAGACCATCGCCATGATCATCAGCCCAGGAAAGACCGAGGTCCACCAAAGCCCCGAGAAAAGGACGTCGAAGCCGTTCTTGATCAGGAGCCCCAGCGAGGGCTGGGTGATCGGCACGCCGACGCCCAGGAAGGACAGCGACGCCTCGATCAGGATGAACGTCCCGACCTGGACGGTGGCGATCACGATCAGCGGCGTCATTACATTGGGCAGAACATGCTTGAGGATGATCTTGGCATGCGACAGACCGGCCACATGCGCGGCCTGCACGTATTCCTTTTGCACCTCGCCCAGGGTCGAGCCACGCACGGTGCGCGCGTAGACGACCCATCCGACGGCAGTGAGCGCAATCAGCACCTTGTCGATGCCGGTCCCGAAGGCCGACATCAGGAAAAGCGCGATCAGCATCGAGGGGAAGGAGAGCTGCACATCGGCCACGCGCATGATCAGCGCGTCGAGCCTGCCGCCGAAGTAGCCCGCCAGCAGCCCCAGGGTGGTGCCGATGGCGCAGGCCATCAGCATCGCCGTGACGCCGATCATCGCCGAGATGCGCGTGCCGTAGACGATCGAGGCGAGCACGTCGCGCCCTTGGCCGTCGGTGCCCAACAGATAGCGCGCGTCGCCTTCTTCAAGCCAGGCGGGTGGCTTGTAGCTGTCGAGCAGGCTGAGCTGGCGCAGGTCATAAGGGTTCTGGCTGACCAGAAGCGGCCCGAAGATCACGATAATCGCACAGAAGAGCACGATCAGGGTGCCGAGCATGGCCGACGGATTGCGCCACCAGTTGAAGACCATCTGGGAGGAAAGAACGCGCGACGCCATCTACTTCACCGTGATGCGCGGGTCGATCATCGTGTAAAGGATGTCGACGATGAAATTGACCACGACGAAGATCAGCGCCACCAGCATCAGGTAGACGACGATGACGGGCCGATCCGCGCGGTAGATCGAGTCGATCAGAAGCTTGCCCATCCCGGGCCAGGCGAAGATCGTTTCGGCGATGACCGCGAACGCGATCAGGTCGCCCAGCTGCAGCCCGAAGATCGTCACCACCGGTATCATGCCGTTGCGCAGGCCGTGGCCGTAGAGCACGCCGCGGCGGGAGACGCCCTTGGCACGGGCGAACTTGATGTAGTCCTGACGCATCACCTCCATCATACCGGCGCGGGTAATGCGAAGGATGATGGCGGTCGTACCGAGGCTGAGCGTGATTGCCGGCAGCAGGATGTGGTGCCAGCCATTCGCTGTCAGGAGTGAGGTGCGGATGCCCAGGAACTCGACTGTGGCGCCGCGGCCTGAGGAAGGAAAAAG
>SLKW01000363.1 GCA_007134405.1 Paracoccaceae bacterium | reverse complement strand
CTCGATCATCTGGGGCTCGACAGCGCCGCGATCATCGGCACCTCGCGCGGCGGGATCGTGGGGATGTACCTTTGCGCGGTGGCGCCCGAGCGGGTGCGCGGCCTTGTGCTGAACGATGTTGGCCCGGCGCTGGAACCCGCTGGGATCGAGCGGATCAACGAGTATCTGGGCCGTCGCCCCAACGCAGGCAGCTTCGAGGACGTCGCGCGCGCCCTCGCGGCAAAATCCCAAGGGTTTTCCGACGTCCCGCATGACCGCTGGCTTGAGGAGGCGCGTCGTCGGTTCGTCAAGACCGAAGACGGCCTCGACCTCGATTACGACCCGAAGCTGCGCGATGCCTTTCTGGCCGCGATGGAGGCGCAGCAAACCGATGCCTGGCCGCTGTTCGAGGCGGCTTGCGCCCGGCCGCTGGCCCTGATCCGGGGGGCGGGGTCGGAGCTTCTGAGCAGTGCCACGGCCGACGAGATGCAGCGCCGCTGCCCGGCGATGATCCGCGCCGAGGTGCCCGGCCGCGGGCACGTGCCCTTTCTCGACGAGCCGGAATCGCTGGCCGCGATCCGCGCCTTGCTCGAGCGGCTTTCATGACCGACATCGCGATGATCGAGGCCGCCGCCGAGCGGCTGAAGGGTCACGTGCGCCGCACCCCCATGCTGTCCTCGCCGTTTCTGGACGACCTCGCCGGACGGCGGGCGCTGATCAAGGCCGAATGCCTGCAGCACACGGGTTCGTTCAAGTTCCGCGGTGCCTGGAACGCGATCTCGGCGCTGGACCCGAAGGGCGTGATCGCCTTTTCCTCGGGCAATCACGCGCAGGGGGTGGCATTGGCGGCGAAGCTGAAGGGGATACCGGCGACCATCGTCATGCCCACCGATGCGCCCGCCATCAAGATCGCAAACACGCGCGCTCTGGGCGCCGAAGTGGTGCTCTACGACCGCGCGACCGAGGATCGTGACGCCATCGGCGCCCGCCTGGCCCACGAAAAGGGGCTCGCGCTGATCAAGCCCTTCGATATGGCCGAGGTCATCGCCGGGCAGGGTACCTGTGGGCTCGAGATCGCCGAACAGGCGGTCGAGGAGGGGGTGCGCGATGCGGATGTGCTGGTTTGCTGTGGGGGCGGCGGATTGACCTCGGGCATTGCTTTGGCGCTTGAGGCGCGGGCGCCGGGGCTGCGGGTGCGGACGGTGGAGCCGGAAGGGTTCGACGATGTGGCGCGTTCGCTCGAGGCGGGGGAAATCCGGGAAAATGCGCGGCTGACCGGGTCGATCTGCGATGCGATCGTCACGCCGCGGCCCGGGGAGCTGACCTGGCCGATCCTGCGAAGGCTATGCGGGCCGGGGCTGGTGGTGAGCGAGGCGCAGGCGCTGCGCGCGATGGCGCTCGCGCATGACCGGCTGAAGATCGTTCTGGAGCCCGGCGGAGCGGTGGCGCTGGCGGCGGCGTTGTTCCTGCCGGGGCCGGGAGAGGCGGTGATCGCGGTCGCATCGGGCGGGAATGTGGACCGGGCGATGACCGCGCGGGCGCTTGCCGAATCTGACGAATTGGCCGAGGCAAGCCGTTGAAAAACCTTCCGAACCTTGCCGATCTGGCCGTACCTGGAGCGGTCGTTTCGGTGCGGGCGCAGGCGCGGGCGCGGCGAATGCCGCGATCCGGGCCTTGCTGGCGAAGGCCCTGGGCGTCGCGCCGACGCGGTTGACGCTGATCCACGGGGCCGCGGCGCGCGACAAGCGCTTTCAGCTGGACGCGTCGGAGGGGCCCACGGGTCGCACGCGGTAGACGCCTTCGGGCAGGTCCAGCGCGGCGGCGAGTTCGTGTAACTGCCTGGAAGAAAGCGTAATTTTCACGACATTGTCGGTCTGCGGGTCGACCTGCTCGACCGTGACGCAGTCCTCGAAGGCGGTGATGGTCACGTCCTCTTGCAGGTGGGTGCTGCCCTCGTCGACGAGGGTGATGACGGTGGCGTCGAAGTCGTGCTCGATGGTGAACATGGGTCCAAACTACGCCCATTTGCGGCGCGTTCAAGCGGTGGATTCGGCGGCCGGCCGGCGTGTGACACGCGTACACCGAGCGTATGACACGCGTACACCGAGCGTATGACACGCGTAGGACAGGCGTAGGACTCGCGTAGGACGCCAGCGGAGGCCGCAGCGGGCCGGGCTGCGACGCGCGGCACCGTCGCGGGGGAAGCGGGACGGGCGAGCGCGGCGGGGTGCGTCGCGGGGCGTTTGGGCCGTTCCCGGGGCCGGTCAGCGGGCGAGGGTTCGGGCGGGCCGGATGGGCGTCAGGGGCGGGCGCCGGCGAAGCGGGCGGCCCAGTCTTCGCGCGCGTCGTCGGTGATCTTGGCGAAGAGCACCTCGGGCACGGTGAAGGCGTGTCCGGCGGGCAGGAGCTTCAGCGCGGCCTCCACATCCTCGGGCCAGGTCCAGTCCTCGCATTCCAGCGCGGCCATCATCGACCAGGCGGCGTCGGGCAGGAAGGGGCGCGCGAGGGCCGCGTAGAGGCGGATGAGGTTCAGCGCGAGGCGGATCTGCATCGCGGCGGTGTCGGGGTCGGTCTTGAAGGTGGACCAGGGCGCGGCTTCCTGAAGGTATTCGTTGCCCAGAACCCAGATCGCGCGCAGCTCGGCGGCGGACTTGCGAATCTCCATCGCCGCCATCTGTGCGTCATAGGCCGCGATCCGCTTCGCCAGCGCCGACGCGAGCGCGGTTTCCCGCTCGCCCCACGCGCCGCCCTCGGGCACCGCCTCGCCGAATTTCGAGCGGCAGAACTTGGTCACGCGGCTGACGAAGTTGCCCAGCACGTCGGCGAGGTCCTTGTTGACCGAGGCCTGGAAATTTTCCCAGGTGAATTCGCTGTCGGAGTTTTCCGGCGCGTGGCTGAGCAGCCACCAGCGCCAGTAGTCCGAGGGCAGGATTTCGAGCGCCTGGTCCATGAAGACGCCGCGGCCCTGCGAGGTCGAGAACTGGCCGCCGTTGTAGTTGAGGTAGTTGAAGCTTTTTATGTAATCCACGAGCTTCCACGGCTCGCCCGAACCCATCAGGGTGGCGGGGAAGCTGAGCGTGTGGAAGGGCACGTTGTCCTTGCCCATGAACTGGACGTAGCGCACGTCACCCGCGCCCTCGTCCGTGCGCCACCAGCGACGCCAGGCGGCATCGTCCAGACCCTGCGCCTCGGCCCATTCGGCGGTGGCGGCGATGTATTCGATGGGGGCGTCGAACCAGACGTAGAAGACCTTGCCCTCCATCCCCGGCCAGTCGTTCTCGCCGTCCTTGACGGGGATGCCCCAGTCGAGGTCGCGGGTGATGCCGCGGTCGCGGAGCCCGTCGCCGTCATGCAGCCATTTCTTGGCGATCGAGGTGGTCAGCACCGGCCAGCCCTTCTGGCTGTCGATCCACTGGTCGAGCTGATCGCGCATGGCCGACTGGCGCAGGTAGAGGTGCTTGGTCTCGCGCACCTCGAGATCCGTCGCGCCCGAGATGGCCGAGCGCGGGTCGATCAGGTCGGTCGGGTCGAGCTGCTTGGTGCAGTTTTCGCACTGGTCGCCGCGGGCGCGCTCGTAGCCGCAGGCGGGGCAGGTGCCCTCGATGTAGCGGTCGGGCAGGAAGCGGCCGTCGCTGGGCGAATAGACCTGCTTTTCGGCGACTTCGGCAATGAGCCCGGCGGCGCGCAGGCGACCGGCGAAATGTTGGGTCAGGCGGTGGTTCTGCGGGCTGGAGGAGCGGCCGTAATGGTCGAACGACAGCCGGAAGCCGTGCGCCAGTTCGGTCTGCACCCCGTGCATCCGGGCGCAGTAGTCGGCCACGGGTTCACCCGTCTTGGCGGCGGCAAGCTCGGCGGGCGTGCCGTGTTCGTCGGTGGCGCAGATGAACATGACCTCATGCCCGCGCGCGCGGCAGTAGCGGGCGTAGAGGTCGGCGGGCAGCTGGCTGCCCACGAGGTTGCCCAGGTGCTTGATCCCGTTGATATAGGGAAGTGCCGAGGTGATGAGTATCCGCGCCATCTGCCGTTCCGTCCGATGCGTGCCCGCGCAGGGCGTCGGGCCCCGTTTAGCGCAAGGCCGGGCGGCCTGCCAGTCCGCCGGTCGCGGCGCGTCAAGCCGATTGACCGTGGCGGTTCCAGAGGGCAGTCTGG
>SLKW01000300.1 GCA_007134405.1 Paracoccaceae bacterium | reverse complement strand
GGTGCTGAAGGGCAACCACGACCGGATGTTCGCCACCTTCCTGGCCGATCCGACCGCGCAGGATCCGGGCCTGCGCAAGCAGTTCAGCTATCTCCATCCCGCCATCGGCGGGGCGGAGACCCTGGCGGCCTATGGCGTGCGCAACGCCGCCGACCGGCCCGTGGGCCGTGTCCATGCCGACGCCATCGATGCCGTCCCCGAGGCGCATCGGCATTTCCTGGCCACCCTGCCCACGCATCTGGAACGGGGCGAGGTCCTGTTCGTCCATGCGGGTATCCGCCCCGGCGTGCCGCTGCAGGAACAGACCGAAACCGACCTCGTCTGGATCCGCGGCCCCTTCCTGGAACACCCCGACCCGCATCCCTGGCTGATCGTCCACGGCCACACCGCCATCGAGGCGCCGCGCCACTACGGCAACCGCGTCAACATCGACAGCCGCGCCGCCTATGGCGGCCCGCTGACCGCCGTGGTGATAGAGGGCAACGAGGTCCACCTACTGGGCCCCGGCTGCCGCCACCGCCTCGACCCCCTCCCCGAGGCCTGAGCGGGCCGCTTAACCCCGGTTTCACCTCTGCGCGCTATCTCTGATCTTCGGGTGCAGACCAGGGGGTTGGGAATGAGCCGGCAGAGCAATGCCGCGCCGACGATCATCAAGCGCAAGAAGGTGATCCAGCGAAGCGGCCATCACGGCGGCGCCTGGAAGGTTGCCTACGCCGATTTCGTCACCGCGATGATGGCGTTCTTCCTGATGCTCTGGCTGCTCGGCGTCACCACCGACGACCAGCGCCGCGGCCTTGCCGAGTATTTTGCGCCCTCGACGGCGATCCGCAACGTGTCGGGTGGCGGCGATTCGATGTTCGGCAACGAGGACATGCGCCAGCGCCGGACAAGCCCGCGTTCCTCCGAGGACCTGTCCGCCTCGGATGCCGGCACGCAGGGCCAGCCGCGCGCAACCGACAGCTACGAGGACATGCTGCAACGGCTCGAAGGGCTGGGCGCCGAAAGCCTGGTCCTGTCCGAAGCGCTGCGCCATATGCTGACCCGGGTGACCGACGAGGGGCTGGTGATCGAGCTCTTCGACCTGCCCGGCGCGCCGCTCTTCGCCGAGGACGGAGATACGCCAAGGCCCGTTGCCGAAGTCCTGGTCGGGGTCCTGGCCGAGGTCTTCGGGATGGTGACGAACCGCCTGGCGGTGGAAGGGCACACGCGCAGCTATACCGTGGTGCAGGCCAACGACCCCCGATGGGGGCTCTCGACCCAGCGCGGCGAACGCATGCGCCAGATGCTCGAAGGCGAGGGCTTCGACCCCGCGCGCATCGCCCGCGTCGCCGGGCATGCCGACCGTCGGCTCATGCATCCCAATCCGATGGCCGTGCGCAACAACCGTCTCGAACTCATCCTGCTGCGCGAGACCGGAAACCACCGCTGACGAAAGTTTCGATGCGGTTAACTCTTAAATTTTATTGTTTCATATCTTTGGCTTATGAAATTGCGCGCATGCGCGCGCCCGGCCTCATGCGTCAAGGCCCGCCTCCGCGGCGCGCGCCAGGACCGCATCGACCATTCGCCCCGCGCTGCCGGTCTGGCCGGTCGGATCAAGCAGGCGCGCAATCTGGTCCGTCGCCAGATGCGCCGTGACCGCCGTCTCGGCCAGCAATTCCTCGCGCAGCGTCGTTCCATTCCGGTTCACGCGGGCGGCGATGTCGCCGACGATCTCTTGCGCGCGGGGCCGGCCCAGATGCCGCGCCAGGCCCGCCATCGCCGCCTCGGCCATGATCAGCCCGCCGCCCAGGTCCAGGTTCGCGCGCATCCGCGCCGTATCGACCTCGAGCCCCTCCAGCATCGGCCGGGCATGCGCCAGCGTGCCCGAGGCCAGAAGGAACGCCTCGGGAATCACCATCCACTCGACCGGCATCGCGGCGGTCCCGCGTTCATGCTCCTGCACCTGGCTTTCCATCATCTGCCCCACGAGCCAGCGCAATCGCGTGGCGATGGCGATGATCTGCGGGCAGGCGACCGGATTGCGCTTCTGCGGCATCGCCGACGACCCGCCGCGCCCAGCTTCGTAGGGCTCGCGCAATTCGCCGACCTCGCTGCGCATCAGCGCGGCCACCTCGGTGCCGATCCGCCCCAGCAAGCCGCCGACCAGACCCAGCCAGAACACCGCCTCGGCGAAGGCGTCGCGGCCGGTATGCCAGCTGATGTCGGGATCGCGCAGGCCCAACTCGCGCGCCAGCGCCGCGCGTACCGCCGGACCTGTGTCGCCCAGTGTCGCCAGCGTGCCGACCGCGCCCCCGAACTGCACAGCGAACACCCGCTCCTTCAGCGCCGGCAACCGCGCGCGGTGGCGCAGCGCCTCGTCCAGCCAGCCGGCCACCTTGTAGCCGAAGGTGATCGGCGCCGCGTGCTGCTGGAAGCTGCGCCCTGCCATCGGCGTGTCGCGATGCCTCCGCGCCAGCCGCACCAGCGCGGCGATGACGCCATCCAGTTCGGCCTCGATCAGCGCCAATCCGTCGCGCATCTGAAGCACCAGCCCGGTGTCGAGCACGTCCTGCGAAGTCGCACCCCAATGGACGAAGGCCGCGGCCTCCTTCGGGCAGGCCGCCCGCAAGGCCGCGATCAACGGGACGATGGCGAACCCGACGCGGTCGAACTCCGCCTTCATCGCCCGCGCATCCAGCGTCTCGGCCCGCGCCGCCGAGGAGATCGCGCGCGCCGCGGCGTCCGGTATCACGCCCAGGTGCGCTTGGGCCCGCGCCAGCGCCGCCTCGAACGCCAGCCACGAGGCGAAGCGCGCCTCATCGGAAAAGACCGCGCGCATCGCTTCGGTCGAAAACTTGTCGGCGAAATACGGGCTGTCGAAAAGCGAAGCGGGCATGGCATCCTTTCAGGCCGTCGTCCTGACGGTCCTTGCACAGGATCGCCCGCCAGTCGAGATTGCCCGCGCCCTCAGCGGCCCTCGAACTGCGGCGGGCGCTTTTCCAGAAACGCCATCACCCCTTCGAGAAAGTCGCGCGACTTGCCGCACTCGCCCTGCAACTGCGCCTCCAGCGCAAGCTGGTGGTCGAAGTCGTTGCCCAGACTTGCCCGCATCGCCTGCTTGACCGCGCGGTAGGCCACGCTCGGCCCCGTCGCCAGATGCGCGGCGCGGGCGCGCCAATGGGCGTCGAACGCCTCGTCCGCGACCGTTTCCCAGATCATTCCCATCGCCGCGGCGTCATCGGCGGTGATTCTTTCGGCGAAAAGCGCCTGGCCCATCGCACGGGCAAAACCCACCTGTCGCGGCAGCCAGTAGGTGCCACCGGCATCCGGGATCAGACCGATTCGCGTGAAGGCCTGCAGAAAGACCGCCGAGCGGGTGGCGATCACGACATCCGCTGCGAGCGCCAGATTGGCCCCCGCCCCGGCCGCCGCGCCATTCACCGCCGCGATCACTGGCGCCGGGCAATCCGCGATGGCCCGAAGCATGGGCTCGTATTCCTCACGCAGGATCCGCTCCAGGTCCAGCTGGTCGACGGGCGTGCCGCCACCCAGGTCCTGTCCCGAACAGAAGGCCCTCCCCGCACCGGTGAGAACCAGCACCCGCATTCGCGCGCCCAGATCCTTGACCGCGTAGAGGATTTCGGCCCGCATCTGCGCGTTGAGTGCATTCATCAAGGTCGGACGGTTGAGCGTGATCAGCCCGGCGCCCTCGGCCTCGGTCACGATCAGGGTCTGGTAGTCCATGCAGCCCTCCTGCGGTGTGTCGCGACCGACCATAGCCGGACCGCGTTCAAGCCGGAAAGCCGCGACCCTGCGTCACCCGAACGAAGGCATCAACAACCGGCCCATCGCGGCGTCGCGGTTGCCTGTGTCGGCCCTCCGCAAAGGTTTCGTTGCGGTTAACTTCGAAGAAAGTTTGTTTCTTTTCAGTATCTTGCCATGATGCGCGCATGCGCGCGCTTCTCGGTTGGCATGCTGGATGCGCAGCCTGCGCATTCTTGCGCTCAGTCCCGCAGGATCTCGCGCAACCGTGCCTCCTCCTCGGGCGAGAGCGGCTTTTCGGGCGCCGCGCGACGCCGCAGGGCGACTCCGGCAATCCCAAGTGCTGCGATCAGCATCATTGGCGCCGAAATCCAGAGGATCAGGTTC
>SLKW01000501.1 GCA_007134405.1 Paracoccaceae bacterium | reverse complement strand
GAAGCTCAGGTTGACGACGCGGGCCGACAGGTCTGTTTCCTCCGCCTCGGCAACATTGCGCTGCTGATTTCGCTGCGGCAAGCGTTAACGGACGGTCTGGGGATGCCGCCTGTGGATGTGGAACAGCGAACGAGGGTCGAAATAAGCTGTGCTAAAGCAGGCTTTGCAGTAGCGCTTGCGACGGTTTTCCAGTGACAGGCAGGCTTTGGCTTGCCTGATAGTCGCGGATGGCGGATTCGGTGTTGCGGCCGATCACCCCGTCCGCACCCTGCGTATCGAATCCGCGAGCTGTCAGCCGTTGCTGCAATGCGATACGGTCCGCCTTGGTCAGCCCGTGGGCGTCGGGCGGAAAGCTGCCCCGCAGCGGCCCGCCCCCCCCGATCCGGTCGGCCAGATGCCCGACACCAATCGCGTAGGCATCGGAGCTGTTGTAGCGCTTGATCACGCGGAAATTGCTGGTCGTGTTGAAGCGGGGCCCACCTGGCTGCGGTTGGATCACCGTGCCGGATGGCCCGCCACTGCCAACCTCACCGCCCCAGCGCAGCCCACGTGTCCAGCCATTGCGTTGCAGATACGCCGCCGCCGAGGCGAGCGCGTCCGACGGATCGTCCGACCAGATGTCGCGCCGCCCATCGCCGGTGAAATCCACCGCGAACTGCAAATACGAGGTGGGAATGAATTGCGTGTGTCCCATCGCGCCCGCCCAACTGCCGGTCATGCGCGCGGCCGAGACGTCCCCATTCTGCAAGATCCTCAACGCCGCGATCAACTGCTGCTCGAAGAATCGCCCGCGCCGCCCATCGAAGGCCAGCGTCGAGGTGGCCGAGATCACCGGCACATCTCCTCGCCGTTCGCCATAGAAGCTCTCCAGCCCCCAGATCGCCGTGATGACTTCCGCCTCGACGCCGTAGCGATCCTCTATCGCGCTCAGCGTCCCGCGATGCCGCGCAAGCGCTGCGCGCCCCTTCTGCACCCGCTCGTCAGACACGGCGATGGACAGGTAATCCTCCAGCGTGCGGCTGAACTCGGTCTGGTTGCGGTCGCGCGTAACGACGCCTGGCAGATAGCCTGTACCCTGAAATGCTGCAGAAAGCGTGGATTGCGAAATCCCCTGCGCCGCTGCACGCCCGCGGAACGACGCCACCCAGGCATCATAATCGTTGTTCGGCACTGGCATCAGATCGGCAGGCAATCCAGCCGGTGTGCTGGCGCTCCTGCTGCCCGGGACCGGGCGCGAACAGGCCGCAAGGCCGAAGCTCATGAGGCCAAGCCCGAACAGCCGTCGATCGATTTGCATTCGGTCTGCTCACCTCTCGATGTGTTTTGACTCATTGTGCAGCCAAGGCGCTCTGCACACAATGGCGCAATTCCCGGGTTGCTTAGAATGTCGCGGAGATTGCCTGTTGGCTTCACGACGCGCTTCGCCTCGGATGTGCTCTGGCCGATCCTGCGAATCTCGCCTCGCCGCCTCGCGCCGGTATTCGCCCCCCGCGGCGATCTTCTCGCACAGATGACCGCACATGAGCACCACGCGCGCCTCGCCGAAGTCAGGCTGCGCATGGCCAGGTGCATCGCACAGCGGCACGAACATCTCGCGACCGCGCCGCTGATGCTCGCGCAAATACTCCTTCACGTCGGTGTAGCCCCGCAGCCGGTCGAGCACATGCTTGCGCACTCGAGCAGGCACTAAAAGCTGCGGCACCGGCCGCGCGATGTGGGTCCGCACGCTCGCTCCCTACTGAAGCGCATGAGCTTCTAAGGGAACAAAATGCTGGCGGCCGGCGTTGGTTTCCATCTGACGACGGCGCGGGCAACCGACATGGCAAGGAACGTGGCGGCGCGATGGAGCGAAAGACTTGCTGCGCTCTTCCTGCTCGTGGCTTTTTGCGCTCTGCAACTCGCAGCGACCGATGTGATTGCGCAAGAGCAAGACTCGCCCCATCTTTACGCGTTCGAGATCACCGAGTTGAACGAGGGACTCGTCGATGCGGAGATTATGCCCCGTCTCGACACCCCTCGCGCGGCGCTTGAGTCATTCCTCTCAGCGATCGATGCGAATGACCCGGCGTCCGCCGCGCACGTCCTGAACATGAACGCGATACCCGCCGACGAGCAAGCCCAACGGGCGCCCGATCTGGCCATGATGTTGGCGTATGTCATACATCGTCATGATCTGGTTTCCTGGCGCGACATCCCGGACACGCCCGATGCACGCGTCTTGCCTGACATGCAGTCATCGGTCGGTCCATACAGTCGTCGCTCGATCGAACTGGGTGAGATCATGCTGGACGCTGTACCGGTGTCCATCAGTCTCCACCGGTACAGCGTCGATGGCGAGGAACCGAAATGGCTCTTTTCCCCGACCGTCGTCGAACGCATTCCTCAACTTTACGGTGCCATCAGGCAAGGCTGGCTCGGAGACTGGGTATCGCTCAGGCAGCGTCTCGATACTCTGGGACAGCCATCGCTGTGGGAGTGGTCGATCGTTGCCGGTGTGACGCTGGCAAGCGCTGCCGCCTGGATTGCGGTCTTTGCCGCGGCGCGGCTCGTTTCCCGGCGGCTTTCGCGACGCTGGGGCCGGTGGTTCTCGGCAACGGCGATCCCGCTGGCAACGATGGTCGCGGCGTTGATCTTCCGGATCGGGGTCGTGCATCTCGTGGTATTGACCGGGCCCGTTGCCTCGAACCTGGACGCTGGCAGCGAAATAGTCCTTCTGGTGGCGGGTGCATGGCTCGTCCTTCGCCTGCTGGCGGCGCTCACCCTGTGGCTGAGCGAGACGTTCGTGGTCCCGTTGACCTCTGATGACCCGGAGAATCGCAGGACCAAGACGAACGTCTATATCGTGCGCCGGCTGGGGCTGGTCCTCATGGCAATCCTCGCCATCGGCTACCTGCTCTTGAGCCTTGGAGCGTTCGATACCTTCGGTCTGTCACTTCTGGCATCTGCCGGTGTCTTGGGCGTCGTTCTGGCCATTGCCGCACAGCCGCTTCTCGGCAATATGGTCGCGGGACTTCAGATTGCCTTGTCCGATCCTGTGCGTATCGGCGACGTCGTCGTTTACAACGATCACTGGGGCACGGTCGAGGACATCTCATTCGCCCATACCGTAATCAGGACGGCCAGAGAAACACGGCTCATCGTACCACATTCCGAGTTTCTGTCGCGCGCTTTCGAGAACTGGTCGAAGGAAGGAGAGCCCGTGCGCAGGATCGTGAAGATCGCTGCGGATTACCGGATTGACGTTGATCTTGTCCGCCGGAAGGTTGGCGAAATAGTGCAGGATGATCCCCGGCTGGCCGAGCCACCTTTCGTCGAGATGGTGGAGACGGACGGGGACGCTGTCGTCCTGTGGATTTGGCTCATGGGTACCACCGCTTTCACCTCCTGGTATCTTCATAACGAGGTGCGCGAAAAATTGATCGCGTTCCTACGAGACCACGAGGAAGGTCTCTTCCTGCCGCGCCAAAGGCATTTGCTGGTCGACAAGACGGCGAGCGACTTCTCTACGCCTCCGCCCTAAACAAGCGACTGATCGAGCTGCAACATGATCTTACGATGCGCCAGTCGCAGCTACAATTTGCGAGGCCGGCGATCCGCGCAGCGGAACCACAAATCACCCTTGGTGTGAATCATCAGAAACGAATACTGATCCCCACCACGTCGTCTCTCGGAAGCCGGCGCGAAGAACTTGGTTGGCGCTGTGAAACGCGCCCAGTTGGAGCGAGGCATACCTGTCGATTGGCCGTGCGTATTCGCTGGCGACGTCGAACTGCGGCGCCGGAGGGGCGAGTTCGAGGGCGACCGGCTCAAAGAATGGACCTGCTGAAAGAATGGACCTGCTGAAAATTTAGGGAGCGGTGGTGCCCTGATGGGAGGTGATGTCACCACCTTTGCCGGTTGCCGCCAGAGCCGTCAGAGCCTCGATGATGCAACCTACCTGCTCTCGGTGAGTTTAAAACCCAGCGGGGGCTTGCGGCATGTAGCGATCGCGCCCCCGCCAAGCCTGATGCGGGAGGAGTTTGAACGATGAATCTACGCCTTGCGATTGCCTGCGCCTGCGTGGTCGCGTCGCCAACGGCAGCCGAGAACCGCGCCTTTCTCGTTGGAACGCAAGCCTACGGCGAGGAAGCCGAACTGACTGTGGGCGCCGATAT
>SLKW01000242.1 GCA_007134405.1 Paracoccaceae bacterium | reverse complement strand
GATCGCCGCGTCGTTGCCCGGCCCGATCGGATCGGCCACGGCCCGCATCACCCGCGGATCGGTGGCGCGATAGGCGAAGATATTGCAGACCCGGAACGCCCCGAACCCCAACGCCCGCGCGCGCCGCTCGCAGCGCTCCACCGTCGGGTCGTTCTGCACCTCGGTCGCGGTCGAGGGGTTGAGCATCACGAAAAGCGCCCGCCCGCCCCCCTCCTGCCAGACTCGGGTCAGCGTGTAGCGGTAGGCCAGGCACGGCGAATAGCAGGCGGTGCTCGCCGCATCGCCCTTCATATGCGCGCGGGTGATCATCCGCCTCGCTTAGCGCGGCGGGTCCCGATGCGAAACCCCGCCCACCCGCGAAAACCTGATCGCCTATCGCGTTTCCCGCTTGCCTGAACGCGCCGCTTGAGGCTTCATCGCCGGACAGGCAGGAGGCGGGCATGGCCCGAGCAGCGAATTCCCGGCGCATCTGGGGATGGTGGTGGTTCGACTGGGCCAACCAGCCCTACAGCACGCTGTTGACCACCTTCGTCTTCGCCCCCTACTTCGCCGCCGCCGTGGCCCCCGACCCGGTGAGCGGGCAGGCGCTGTGGGGCTGGATGAACTTCGCCTTCGGCCTGGTCATCGCGGTCTTCGCCCCGATCCTGGGCGCCATCGCCGACAACACCGGCCCCAAGCGGCCCTGGCTCTTCTTCTGGTCGGCGCTCTATGTGCTCGGCGCCTGGGGGCTCTGGTGGGCGGTGCCCGGAGCGGATCAGGCGACGCTCATCTGGATCCTGGTGGCGTTCGGTATCGGCATGATCGGGCTGGAATACGGCATCATCTTCACCAACGCGATCCTGCCGACGCTGGGCGACAGGCAGGAGATCGGCCGCATCTCGGGCTCGGGCTGGGCCTTCGGCTATCTCGGCGGGCTTCTGGCACTGGTCGTGATGCTGCTCTTCCTGGCCGAGAACGATGCCGGCGTGACGCTGATCGGGCTCGACCCCCTTTTCGGCCTCGACCCCGAGGCGCGCGAGGGCACGCGCTCGGTCGGGCCCTTCACCGCGCTCTGGTACCTCGTCTTCGTGATTCCCTTCTTTCTCTGGGTGCGCGACCCGCCCCAGCAGGCCCCCTTCGACACCGCCGTCATCCGCCGCGGGCTGTCCGACCTGGGGAAGACGATCAAGCGCCTGCCCAAACATTCGAGCCTGCTGGCCTATCTGGTCTCGAGCACCTTCTACCGCGACGGGCTGAACGGCATCTACATCTTCGGCGGGATCTATGCGGCCGGCGTGCTGGGCTGGTCTATCGTCCAGGTCGGCGTGTTCGGCATTCTCGCCTCGACTGTCGGCATCATCGGCTGCTGGATCGGCGGGCGGGCCGACCGGCGCTGGGGGCCGCGCGCGGTGATCGTGACCTGCATCGTGACGCTGATCCTGGTCTGCTGCGTCGTCGTGTCGATGGACCGAACGATGGTGCTTTTCATCCCGATTGAGCCCGGCTCGGCCCTGCCCGACCTCGTCTTCTACCTGTGCGGCGGCGCGATCGGCGCCTCGGGCGGGGCGCTGCAGGCGTCGTCGCGGACGATGATGGTCCGCCAGGGCAACCCCGACCGGATGACCGAGGCTTTCGGTCTCTACGCGCTGTCGGGCAAGGCCTTGAGCTTCATGGCCCCGGGTTTGATCGCGCTCGCCACGACCTTGTCCGAAAGCCAGCGCTGGGGGGTGTCGCCGCTGATAGGGCTTTTCGCAGTGGGGTTGATACTGCTACTCTGGGTAAAACCTGAAGGAGAACCGGCAACGGCATGGGACGTGGAAAACGCGCCGTCTTGATCCTGACTGCAGCGCTTGCGGTCGCCTTCGCCCCGCCTGCGCAGGCGCGGGAACTGGCCAATCGGCTGTTCGGGGCCCACCAGATGCCCTCGGTTGCGCCACCGCAGGCGTTCGGCTCCTACGCACGGGGCTGTGCCGATGGGCTGGTCGCGCTGCCGGAAACCGTGCCGACCTGGCAAGCGATGCGGCTTTCCCGCAACCGCAACTGGGGCCATCCCGAGATGATCTCCTATATCCAGGATCTGAGCCGCGCGGCGGTGCGGATCGGCTGGCGGGGGCTTTATGTCGGCGACATCAGCCAGCCGCGCGGCGGGCCGATGACCTCGGGCCATGCCAGCCACCAGATGGGGCTCGACGCCGATATCTGGATGCTGCCGCCCGCGCGGTTGAACCTGAGCCGCGCCGAGCGCGAGCGGATCAGCTCGATCTCGGTGCGGACCGACGATCAGCGGCGGATCAACGCGAACTGGACGCCGCAGCACCACGCGCTGCTGCGCGCCGCAGCCAGCGACCCGCGGGTCGACCGGATCTTCGTCGCCGCGGCGGTGAAGATCGAGATGTGCCGCACCGCGACCCGCGCCGACACGCCCTGGCTGCAGAAGATCCGGCCGGCGGCGGGTCACAACTTTCATTTCCACGTCCGCCTGCGCTGCCCCGCCGGCTCGCGCCACTGCGAGACGCAGACACCCACGGTGGCGGAGTTGTCGAACGGCGGCAACGGCTGCGACGAGACGCTGACGTGGTGGGTGACCGACTTCCTCGACCCGCCGCCCCGGACCGAGCGGACCGAGCCCGCCCCGCGCCGCCGCCACCCGCGCGAGTTCACGCTCTCCGACCTGCCGCAGCAATGCACGGACGTGGTGCGCCGCCCATAGGACCCGGCGGCATTCCCCAGTTCGGAAGCGTTCGCGACGCGACACGAGGAGGTGCACAAAATTGTGCACCTCTGTAAATAACTGCTTTAATGATGTAATTCGCCCCCGTTAACCGCAACGAAACTTTTTCCAGGCCTCCTCCGGTGCGTCAGTTTTCCGGCCCTTGCGGATCGCGGCGCGGCCACTGCCGCGCGGCGGCAGAGGCTGCCCGTTCAGCGCTCCGCGCGCTCGACGACTTCAAGATCCCGCGCGATACCAGAGGTCGCGGCCCACCTTGCCGAGGCCTGGCTGCGTTGCACATTGGAACCGAACGCCGCCATGTCGACGAAGGTTTCCTCGACCTTCCACAAACGGATCGTCGGTCTGCGACACGGCATGGAGCAGGCCATGCGCGGGCGGCGGCCCGGACGGCCGGGGATGGGCGCCGGGCGCAGGACGGGTCAGCCCGAGGAGTTGAGCCCAGGAGTTGCGCCGGCAGGCGGCGCTCAGCCGAGCAGGGCGGGCCAGAGGGCGCGGTTGCGGGGGGCGAAGGGGGCGATGTGGCCGACCGCCGGGAGGCCGTGCGCGGCGGGGTCGATCAGGCAGCGGTCGATGCGCGCGGCCTGCGGCAGCCAGTCGGCCAGCCGCCAGACGCAGCCGGGCGGGATCATCACGTCATCGGCCAGCGCCACCAGCCGCACCGGGGCAGCGAGGCCGGGCTGCGCGAGCCCCGGCAGGTCGGGATCGCCCGGCAGCGAGGCCGGGCGCGTGCACCAGCGCCGCCATTGCCGGAAGACGCCGGCCGGCAGGTCGCTGCCCAGGCCCAGCCGGCGACCGGGCAGGTAGCCCAGCGCCGCGACGGCAAGCGGCCCGGCCAGATGCCACAGTGCCCAGGCCTGGACGCGGAAGGGCCAGGGATGGTCCGGCACGTCGACCGGCCCGGCGGCGACGGCGACCAGCCGGTCGATCTGGTCGAGGTCCTGCTGGAAGGGCAAGGTCAGCGCGCCCAGCGAATGGCCGATCAGCCAAAGGGGCAGGCCGGGCATGGCGGCGCGCAGCCAGGCGCGGGCGGCCTGGGCGTCGTGGATGCCCCAGTCGGTCATCGTGGCGCGCGAGAGGCGGGTTCTGGCCGCGCCGCTGGGCGCCTCGGGCGCGGTGTCCCGCGCCGCCGAGCCCGCGAAATGGCGGTAGTCCCAGATCAGCACGGCGGCGCGCCGGGTTTCGGCCAGCCAGAGGGCGAAGGGGCGGTAGAAGGCGGCGGGCACGCCGGTCGCGGCGTTGATCAGGATGGCGCGTTCCGGCGCGGCGGGGGCGATCAGCGTGCCGCGCAGAATTGCATTCGGGGCGGCAATCCGGGCCGGTGTTTCGGTCGGGGCGGCGGGCAGGGCGTCGGGGGTGGGCGCGTCGGGCCGCGACGCGGGGTGCGGCTTGGGGTGCGATCCGGGATGGGTTGCGGGGCGCGATCCGGGGCGAGGGGCGGGGGCGGGCATGGGG
>SLKW01000114.1 GCA_007134405.1 Paracoccaceae bacterium | reverse complement strand
TGGGCCGGATAGCCGAGAGCCTCGGGCTGCCGCGTGACATGAACCTGCCAATGTGAGCCGAAATTGCACGCGCCCCCCAATGACATCGGTGCGCTGATCGCACAGGTGGCGCGGTTGCCAGGGCTGGGGCCGCGCTCGGCCCGCCGGGCGGTCCTGCACATGCTGCGAAAGCGCGCCCTGGTGATGGAGCCCCTGGCGCGCGCGCTGGCCCGCGTCGCCGAGACGGCGCGCGACTGTCGGCTGTGCGGCAATATCGGCACCGAGGACATTTGCCCGATCTGCGCCGACCCGCGCCGCGCCACCGGCACGATCTGCGTGGTCGAGGATCTGTCGGACCTCTGGGCGATGGAGCGCGGCGGCGGCTACAAGGGCCGCTACCATGTCCTCGGCGGCACGCTCTCGGCGATCGAAGCCGTCGGCCCCGAGGATTTGCGCATCCCCGCCCTTGTCGCCCGCATAGAGGCCGAGGAGGTGCGCGAGGTGATCCTCGCCCTCAACGCCACGGTCGAGGGGCAGACGACCGCGCATTACATCGCCGACGCGCTGGCGCCCACGGGCGTCGCCATCTCGGCGCTCGCCCAGGGCGTGCCGATGGGGGGCGAACTCGACTATCTCGACGACGGCACCATCGCGGCCGCACTCTCCGCGCGTCGACGTCTGTGACACCCCGCACCCCAATCCACGGCCGGCGCGGCCACGGCTGGCCCGCCACCACCGGACGGGGCGGCGCTTTGACTCTGGCGATCCATGATGCAAGAAAGTGAATTATCCGCGTCTTTCTGCTGGGCACGAGCCCACGTCTCCTGAAGCCGAGGCGCGCTTGAGGAAGCAAACCAGACCATTTCGACCGACCATTTTTCCCAACACAGTTCTTTGACCCTCCGAGATCGACGCCATGTGCCCTGCGACCCAAGCCACCGATGAATTGCCATTCCTGGTCGACGGGGGCGAACTCGGGGAACTCATCCGCTCGCGAGATTGGGAAAAAACGCCCCTCGGCGCGCCCCACACCTGGCCGCAATCGCTTCGGTCCGCCCTCTCCATCTGTCTGCACTCCAGCTTTCCGACTGCCATCTACTGGGGCGCGGACCTGCGGCTCTTCTACAACGACGCCTGGGCCCCGATCCCGGCCGAGCGCCACCCCTGGGCCCTGGGCCAGCCCGCCGCCGCGGTCTGGTCGGACATCTGGGACGTGGTCGGCCCGCAGCTCTCGCAGGTCATGGAGACGGGCGAGGGGTTCTCGGTCTTCGACCAGATGCTGCCGATGGTGCGCAACGGCATCCGTCACGAGACCTTCTGGAACTACAGCTTCACTGCCATCCGCGGCGAGAATGGCACGGTCGTCGGGGTGTTCAACCAGGGCCATGAAACGACGCAGGCCGTGCTCGCCCGCCGGCAGGCCGCGGTCGAGATCGACCGCCTGGGCCAGATGTTCGCCCAGGCGCCGGGCGGCGTTGTCCTCCTGCGCGGCCCCTCGCATGTGATCGAGATCGCGAATGCCGCCTACATGGATCTCGTCGGACGCCGCGATATCGTCGGCAAACCGGTGGCCGAGGCCCTGCCCGAGGTCGTCGCCCAGGGTTACGTGGAGCTTCTGGACCGGGTCTACCGGACGGGCGAACCCCATGTCGGGCGGGCCGTGCCCGTCATGCTCCAGCGCGGGCCCGGCGCCCCGCCGGAAGAGCGGCTCGTCGATTTCGTCTACCAGCCCCTCACCGACCCCCACGGCGCCCGCAGCGGCATCTTCGTCCAGGTCACCGATGTCACCGACATCACCCGCGCCGAAGCCGCGCTGCGCGCCAGCGAGGCCAAGGCCGACGCCATCATCAACGCCGTCGACCAGATGATCTGGGCGACCCGCCCCGACGGCCACCACGACTATTTCAACGACCGCTGGTACGAATTCACCGGCGCCCCCCCGGGCTCGACCGATGGCGACGCCTGGAACGATCTCTTCCACCCCGACGACCGGGCGCGCGCCATGCAGATCTGGCGCCACAGCCTCGAGACGGGCGAGCCCTATCGCATCGAATACCGCCTCCGGCACCGCTCGGGCCAGTACCGCTGGGTCATCGGCCGCGCCCAGTGCACCCGCGACGAGACCGGCGCCATCACCCGCTGGTTCGGCACCTGCACCGACATCCACGACCTCAAGATGGCCGAGGAAAAGCGCCAGCTTCTCCTGCGCGAGATGAACCACCGGGTGAAGAACCTCTTCTCGGTCGTCTCCGGCATGATCTCGATGACGGCGCGCTCCGCCCCCTCCGCGCAGGCCATGGCCGAGGCGCTGCGCGGGCGGCTGAACGCGCTCGCCAAGGCGCATGACCTCATCCTGCCCGCCGCCTCCGCCGATGCCGGAAGCCCGCGGACCGCCGCGCTGCGCCACCTCATCGACGCGATCCTGCGCCCCTATGCCGGGCCCGCGGGCAAGACGCAGCTCGACATCGACGGGCCCGACCTGCCGCTCGGCAGCCATGCCTCGACCAGCCTTGCTCTGATATTTCACGAATTGGCGACGAATGCTGCCAAGCACGGCGCGCTGGCCGCCGCCGATGGCCGCATCGCGATCCGCTGGACAATCGACCAGAGCGACCTCGCCCTGAACTGGCACGAGCATGTCCCGCAGGCCGGCATCCGCCCGCCGGAGACAAGCGGCTTCGGCAGCATGCTCGCCGAGGCCAGCGCGACGGGCCAGCTGGGCGGCTCGCTCGGCTACGACTGGCAACCCACCGGGCTCCGGCTGGAGCTGAAACTGCCGGTCGACCGGCTGCGCTGCTGATCGGCCGCAACCCTTACCGCCCCCCTACCCCGGCGCGCGCCCGCGCTGCCGGATCTTCACCCTCTCCCGGCCTACCCTCGCGCTCCATTTTCCGCGCGAGGCTCAAATGATCGACCGCATCACCGCCCATCTCACCCGCCCCACCGCCGCCAGCACCCCGGAACCCACAGAGACCCAGCCCGACCCCAGCGCCGACACCCCCGGCACCGCAGCGGACAGCCCGCAGGTCCACCTCCTCGACCCCGCGCAGATCGACGCCGATGCCCTGCCCCGCGACCGCACCACCCTCGACGAGGCCGCGCTGGCCGAGCTCGAGACCTCCATCCTCCTCGACGGCCTGCGCCAGCCGATCGAGGTCTGGGCCTTCCAGACCCCGCGCACCAACGACACCGGCGATGGCGCCCGCTACGGCCTCATCTCCGGCATGCGCCGCCTCACCGCCTTCCGCCGCATCCACAAGTCCCGGCCCGAGGCCCGCATCCCCGCCTTCCTCCGCCGGCCCCGCGACATCCCCGACGCGATGGCCAAGATGATCGCGGAAAACGAGATCCGCTCCGAGATCTCGCCCTGGGAAAAGGGCCGCATCATCGTCCAGTCGGTCGCGGAAGACATCTTCCCCACCCTCGATGCCGCCGTCGCCGGCCTCTACCCGACGCTCGACAAGCAGCGCCGCGCCCGCCTCCGCGCGGTAGCCGAGGTCGTGCACGAGATCGGGGATCGTCTGCTTACCAATCCCGAGACCCTGATGCTGACGCAACTGACCCGCATCGCCGAGGCCATCCGCCGCGGCCTCGGCGACCTGATCCAGCACGCCCTGATGCAGTCGCACGACCGTTCGCCCGAGGGGCAGTGGAAACTGATCCGCGCGATCCTCGACGAAGCCGATCACGACGCCCGCAACCCCCGCAGCGGCTACCGACCCGGCCGCCCCCGCCGCATGATCCAGCCGCGCGTCAGCCTGTATATCCGCCGCGAGAAGACCCCCGAAGGGTGGAGCCTCCGCTTCACCGGCCCCGACGCCACCGGCCCGCTGATGGAGGACATCATGGACTACGTGGAACAGCAGTTCGGGCAACAAGGCTGACGGAGAAACGTGGACAGCTTTTTGGACGCAGCGGTCATTCGCGCCGACAGCATCGTTCGCTGAATGTTGGGGCCCACGTCGCATGACCGGCGCCTCCGGCGACAAACTTCCGTCCGTCGCGCAACATCCTTTCTTGCCTCCACGCGCCGGGGGATGCAAGGATCGCGATCCTCATAGGGGAATCGATCATGCCTTTGGATCTCGATGACCTTTATCGCCTCCTGCGCTCTGCCCATGTCCAGGCGCAGGGGGTTCTGGATACGGTTCGCGACCCGCTCCTGGTGCTCGATGCGGGGCTTTGCGTC
>SLKW01000175.1 GCA_007134405.1 Paracoccaceae bacterium | reverse complement strand
CGACCCTGCGCCGCCTGATGGAGGCGCGGATGATCAAGGCCGGACGCCGCGAGTATGTCCAGGTTCTGCGCCTGCTGGAGACCTTTGACATCGAGGACCTGCACGCGGCGGTAAAGAAGGCGCTGCAACTGGGCGCGGTTGGCTTCGATGCGGTCAAGCACCTTGTTCTCTGTCAGGTTGAGAAACGACCGCCGAAGCTGGACCTCGACGTCTACCCCTACCTGCCGCGCGCCAACGTCGCGACCACCTCGGCGGTCAGCTACATGTCCCTGCTATCGGGGGATGCGGCGTGACCAAGGCCCCGAAGATCCTGCTCACCCACCACCTCAAGACGCTGAAGCTTCCGACATTCCTTCGGGAATACGAGAAGCTGGCCCGCCAATGCGCCGCCGAGGGACTGGATCACGTCCGGTTCCTCGCGCGTCTCGTCGAGCTGGAGTTGATCGACCGCGAGCGGCGGATGGTGGAGCGCCGCATCAAGGGGGCGAAGTTCCCGACCGCCAAGAGCCTGGACAGCTTCGACTTCAAGGCGATCCCGAAGCTGAACAAGATGCAGGTGCTGGAACTGGCCCGCTGTGAATGGATCGAGCGACGCGAGAATGTCATCGCCCTCGGCCCGAGCGGCACCGGCAAGACTCATGTTGCCCTCGGGCTGGGACTGGCCGCCTGCCAAAAGGGACTGTCGGTCAGCTTCATCACCGCCGCGGCGCTGGTCAACGAGCTGATGGAGGCCCGCGACGAACGCCGTCTGCTCCGCCTGCAAAAGCAGCTGGCCGCCGTCAAGCTGCTCATCATCGACGAGTTGGGCTTCGTGCCGCTGTCCAAGACCGGCGCCGAACTGCTGTTCGAGCTCATCTCGCAGCGCTATGAACGCGGCTCCACGATGATCACCAGCAACCTGCCGTTCGACGAATGGACCGAAACATTCGGCACCGAACGCCTGACCGGCGCACTGCTCGATCGGCTAACCCACCACGTCAACATTCTCGAGATGAACGGCGACAGCTACAGGCTCGGCCAAAGCCGCGCCCGCAAAGCCGCAGCCGCCACCTGATCACCAAATCCCGCGTTGGCCCTCCGGGCCAAAGCGCCATGGCACGCGCCAGCTATCTGGCGAGCGCGCGCGCCATGGCGCTTGGCACCCCGCCACTGGCCTGGTTTTGCGCCGCCACGTTGTCGGATTTGTCTCCGCCGTTGACACCTGGAGACCGGAAACGACAGCTTTCGCTTCAAGGCAAGCTCAGCGGCAGAGGCAGCGAAAAAGAAGGAGGCAAACCATGCCTTGATCCCAGCATGACCCGAAATCCATAGTCAGAGGTGGGTCACTTCTCGATGGAAACCCCGGGTCAGTTCTGAGTGCAAATCAACATGCGATACTTTTGATCGCCGATGAACCCTCATAGCGGTACGCAGCAGTGGGCTGAGAGAGACTTGTTTGATGGCGCGCCGGCATGGGAGCAGCAGAAGGATTTCGCCGGCGCGCCGACCGCCGGATGATCCGGTCCGGCAGCTTGGACCCGAGGGCCCTCAAGGAGCGGCGCCAACGAGGGCGCCGCTTGGACTCAGCCTCCCGCGAGAACGCGACTCGTCACCCGTTCTGCCTCCACGGCGTCGATCATTTCAGCGATCGCCGCAGCGAAGCGCCGTAATTGTGCTGAGGACCGGAGGAGTGCGTCGGCGCGTGCGTCGTGCCAAACCGTGGGCCAGCCGCCCTCGATGTGGCATTCATCAGCTTCCCAGCCGTAATGGGTGCCGGCTTCAGCCGCGCACTCGGGTTGTCAAAGTGGTATCGATTCGCTACCATATTCAAATGTCCGACGCCTATCCGACGCCAGACCGCATCGCCGAGTTGCTGGTCCACATGGGCCGCGCCGCCTGCAGCGAGGACGGTCGCTCTGCACTGACGGCGGCGCAATGGACCTGCCTGCGCTTCCTTGCCCGGGCAAACAGTCCCAGCCGCACCCCCTCGGCATTTGCGCGCTTTCAGGGGACGACGCGGGGCACCGCCTCGCAGATCGTCAAGAGCCTCGAGGGTCCGGGCCTGATCTTACGCGCCCGCGCGGAGCGGGATCGGCGCAGCACCCGCTTCGACGTGACGGAAACCGGCCGCGTGATGCTGGACAATGACCCGTTGCGCGGCCTCATCGGGGTGATCGCCGCGATCGACGGGCGCGAGCGTGACCGGTTTCTGGAGACGCTATTGCGGCTCGCCTCGGGGCTGGCGAGCCTGCGGGCGGTGCCGGCCTTCGGCACCTGCCGCGACTGCAGCCATTTCGTCGCCTGCGGCGCGGGCTGGTGTTGCGCCTGCGTGTCGGCCGATCTGGCCGCAGGGGACATCGACCGCCTGTGCGCAAGCTTCGCACCGCTGCGCGCCGTTCAGATTGAAGGGAGGTCCTGATGGCCGCTTCCGACACCACCTCGCGGATGATCGCGATTAGCAGCGGCAAGGGGGGCGTTGGCAAGTCCACCGTCACCGCCAACATCGCCGTCGCCATGGCCGAGGCGGGGCTAACCGTCGGCGTGGTCGATGCCGATGTCTACGGCCCCTCGATCCCCGGGATGCTGGGCATCCGGGGCGACAAGCCGGCGATGACGCCCGAGGGCAAGGTAGTCCCGGCCGTCGCCCATGGGGTCAAGGTGATCTCCATGGCGATGCTGACCGACGATGACAGCCCGGCAATCCTGCGCGGGCCGATGGTGACGAAATACCTGCAGATGTTCGTGCGCCAGGTCGAATGGGGGGCGCTGGACGTGCTGCTGCTCGACTTGCCTCCGGGCACCGGCGACATCCAGCTGACGCTGGCGCAGGCGTTCCCGCTTACCGGCGCCGTGGTAGTCAGCACGCCCCAGGACGTGAGCCTGAAGATCGCCCGGCGCGGCCTGCGGATGATGGAGCAGGTGAAGGTGCCGATCTTGGGCGTGGTGGAGAACATGAGCGGGTTCACCTGCCCCTCCTGCAAGACGGTGACGCATATCTTCCACCAGGGCGGCGGCGAGGCCATCGCGCAGGAGCTGGGCGTGGCGTTTCTGGGCAGGGTGCCGCTGGACCCGGCGGTGGTGGATTGCGGCGACAAGGGTGCGCCACTGGTCAAGGCCGCACCGGACAGCCCTGCGGCGGCGGCCTATCGCAGCATCGCGGCCGCGCTAACCGACGGCGAGGGGGCGGCCGGGATCGCCATGCCGTTTTCCTGGACGCTGGAGGACGGCACCGGAAAGCCGGCACCGGTGCCCGCCGCGCCGAACGGCCCGGTCGACCGGCTGGCGGGGCTGGACATGGAGCTGGGCGCTCTGCGGTTGACCTGGGCCGATGGCCATGTGCAGGCCCTTGCGTCGCGCGACCTGCGCATCGGCTGCCGCTGCGCGCAATGCCGCGCTGAGGTCACCGGCGCGCGGCTGCTGGAGCCGGGGACGGTTCCGCTCGACATCCGCCTTACGCGGGTGTGGAGCGTGGGGAATTATGCCCTGGGGCTGGCTTTCAGCGACGGCCACGACACCGGCATCTACACCCTCGCGTTACTTCGGGCGATGCAGGGCACGGAGATGGAGGATGTCTGAAACCCTCCGCCGCCGCATCCGCGCGCAAGCGTCGGCCAGCGATGCCGATGTGATGGGCTTCGTGCTGGACGCGCCGGTCCAGGCTGGCCGGTCGGCACGCTTTGATGCGGCCGGGGAGGCGCCGCTGTCGCGCGCGCTGTTCGCGGTCGCGGGGGTGGCGCGGGTGGAGGTTGCCGAGGCCACGGTTTGGGTGAGGAAAGAGGCGGGCGCCGACTGGGCCGCCCTGAAATCCGCGATTGCGGTGGCGATCCGCGACGTGCTGGACCGCACCGACGCGCCGCTTGGGGCCGATGGCCCCGAGGCCGACCCCGACGCCGCGCTGTTGCGGGCGGTGGAGGATCTGCTGGAGCGTCAGGTGAACCCCGCGGTGGCCGCCCATGGCGGGCGCATCGCAGCCGACAGGGTGGAGGGCGGCACGGTCTATTTGCGCATGTCGGGCGGGTGCCAGGGCTGTGCTGCGTCCTCGGCCACGCTGCGGCAGGGGGTGGAGCGGATGCTGCGCGCGGCCCTGCCGCAGATCACCGAGATCGTGGACGTCACCGACCATGCCGCCGGGCAGACCCCGTTCCATGCCCGCGAAGGCAAGCCTTCGCCGCTACTGCAGCGCCCGGTGCCGCCGGGGGTGCTGAGCGTCGAGGACGGGCAGAT
>SLKW01000023.1 GCA_007134405.1 Paracoccaceae bacterium | reverse complement strand
GCCTGCGCGACGAGACGCGCATGTCGCTGGCCGCTCAGGGACTGCCGACGAATTCCACCAGCGGATACGAGATCCTCGACGGGCTGTCGGGCTTCGGCACCACATCGCAGATGTTCGACGCGGCCTACTGGCGCGCCAAGGAGGGCGAACTGGCCCGCACCATCGTGGCAAGCCCGCATGTGCGCGCGGCCCGGGTGCATATCTCGCAGGGCTCGGGGCTGGCCTTTCGCCGCGATCAGCGCGGTTCGGCCTCGGTGATGGTCACGCCTTCCGGGGTCCCGATGAGCCCGGCGCAGGCGCAGGCGATCCGCTTTCTGGTGGCCTCCGCCGTGGCTGGTCTCGGTCCCGACGATGTCTCGGTCGTCGATACCAGCTCCGGGCTTGTCGTCGCCGAATCCGGCGAAGGCGCCGTCAACGGCAGCGACCGGACGAGCGAGTTGCGCCGCAACGTCGAACGCCTGCTCGAGGCCCATGTGGGTCCCGGCCGCTCCGTGGTCGAGGTGAATGTCGAGACCGTCACCGACCGCGAAACCATCGTCGAGCGGCGGATCGATCCCGACAGCCGCATCGCGCTGAGCCAGGACAGCGAGGAACGCAACGCCACCTCGACCGAAACCCGCCCCGGCGCGGTTTCCGTGGCCTCGAACCTTCCCGACGGCGATGCCGCCGAGGGCGAGGGGCGGGCGGAGTCGCGCGATGTCACCTCGCGCCAGCGCATCAACTACGATGTGAGCCAGACCCAGCGCGAGATTCAACGCGGGCCGGGGGCGGTGCGGCGGCTGACGGTGGCGGTTCTGATCGATGGTGTCCGCGCCCCCGACGCGCAGGGAGAGATGCAATGGTCGCCCCGCTCTGACGTTGAAATCGACGCGTTGCGCGAACTCGTCGCCTCCGCGGTTGGCTTCGATGCGGCGCGCGGCGATGTCATCACCATCCGCTCACTTCCGTTCGAGCCGGTCGCACGGGCCGAGGAAGGCGTGCAGGCGGCAAACCTGGTAGAGCGGCTGGGCCTTGATGTGATGGCGCTGATCCGGCTTGCCGCGCTCGCCCTCGTCGCGCTGTTCCTGGCGCTCTTCGTGCTGCGTCCCCTCCTGACCGGACGGCGCGCGGACGATGAGCCGCTGGAACTGCCGGGCCCCGCCGGTGCGGCGGCCGGTCCCTACCTGAGCGGCGAGATCGCCGATGATGACAGCGGCCTGTCGCGCCTTCGCGCGCCCGGCACCGACGATGCGTCGGCCGCGCGCGAGGATCCTGTCGAACGCATGCGCCGCCTGATCGCCGAGCGCCAGGACGAGACCGTGGAAATCCTGCGCAGCTGGATGGAAGACCGCGAGGAAACCCGCTGATGCCCGTGCCGATTCGCCTGGAGGTGTTCGAGTCGCTCGCCGATACCGCCGCGCCGCAGCTTCTCACCCCGGAGCAGATCGAGGAAATCCGGCTCAACGCCTATGAACGCGGCTACAATGCCGGCTGGGACGATGCCCGCAGCCAGCGGGAAGAGGAAGACCGCGCCCGCCGCGCCGAGGTCGAACGGCAATTGCTGCAACTGGCCTTCACCTATCACGAGGTCCGCGGGCATTTGCTGAATGCGCTGCGGCCGGTCTTCGAGGCGCTGCTGGGTACGGTCGTGCCGACGGCGACGCGCGCTTCGGTCCTGCCCATGGTCATCGAACAGCTTCTCGCGCTGGCAAACAACGCCTCCGGCGCGCCCGTCACCTTGCGCGTCAGCCCCGGCGCGCGGAGCGAATACGAAGCCGCGCTCGACGGCCTGGTCTTGCCGCCCCTGACGATCATCGAGTGCGACGAGGTCGCGCCGCTCCAGGTCGCCATCGCCTTCGATGCGCAGGAGACGCAGATCGACCTTGCCGAAGTGGCCGAACAGCTGCGTGCCGCCATCGAGCGCTTCTACCAGATCCAGACCGAGGAGGTTACCCATGGCTGAGGCCGACACCACACCCGCCGCCGACCCGACCGGAGACGGGATCGGGGCCGCCAGCCTCGGTCGCGGTGCCTTCACGCAGGTTCCGATCGAGATCGTCATTTCGGTCGGCCGCGCGCGCCCCCTGGTCCGCGATCTGCTGCGGCTGCAGCGCGACAGCGTGCTGCCCCTCGACCGGCGCGTCGACGACCCCGTCGAGCTCTTCGTGGGTGACAAGCTGATCGCGCGCGGCCAGCTTGAGGAACTCGAGGGCGATCAGGCCGGGCAAATGGCGGTGCGACTGACGGAAGTGGCCGATCTCAGCGACGGTGTCTGAGATGACGCGACGGGCGTGGTTTCTTCTGATTGTGCTGGTGGCGCTGCCCGCGCCAGCGCTGGCGCAGGAGATCACGCTCAATTTCGGTGAAGGGGGCGCGCTCGCCACCCGGACCGTGCAGCTTCTGGTCCTCCTGACCGTGCTGAGCCTGGTGCCGGCGCTGGCGATCATGATCACCTGCTTTCCGTTCATCGTGACGGTCCTGGCGATCCTGCGTCAGGCCATCGGGCTGCAGCAGTCGCCGCCCGGAATGCTGCTGACGACGCTGGCGATGTTTCTGACCTATTTCGTCATGGAACCCGTCTTCAGCGCGGCCTGGGCGGCCGGGATCGAGCCCCTGAACGCGGGCGAGGTCGGCTTGGAAGAGGCGTTCACCCTGACCATGGAGCCCTTCCGCGCCTTCATGCTGGGCCGGGTCAGCCCCGAGACCTTCGCCAACCTCGCCTCCCTGCGCCCGGATGAGCCTGCCTTCGGCGCGGACGCACCGCTCTCGGTCCTGGTCCCGTCCTTTCTGCTGTCGGAGCTGTCGCGCGCCTTCGAGGTGGGCTTCCTGATCTTCCTGCCCTTCCTGATCATCGACCTGGTGGTTGCCGCCGTCCTGATGTCGATGGGAATGATGATGGTCCCCCCCGCGATCGTGGCGCTGCCGTTCAAGCTGGCATTCTTCGTCGTTGCCGATGGCTGGACGTTGATCTCGAGTGCGCTGGTGCAGGGGTATTTCTGATGCTGCGCGCGCCCACTGGGCACATGCCGGCGTCGCAGTAAGCGACCGATCCGGAAAGTTTCATTGCGGTTAACGGCGCCGGAGTTATGAGCAAATTCAATTTGTTACCAAACTGCGCGCATGCGAGCACCCGCGCAAATGCGCGTCTATCGGGACGCAGGACGCCGCAGCGCTACCGCCAGCTCACGTCCCCGAGGAAGATGTAGCCCGCCCCGTATATCGTCTTGATCAGGCGCGGGTTGCGGGGGTCCTCGCCCAGTTTCGTGCGCAGCCGCGAGATCCGCACATCCATCGCCCGGTCGAAACTTTCGCCCGCCGCGCCGCCCAGGCTCTCCTGCATCTGCGCCCGCGTGATCAGCCGTTTCGGCATCTCCAGGAACAGGCGAAGGACCTCTCCCTCGGCATGGCTGAAGGGCACCTCGGTGCCGTCCTCGGCGACCAGAACATAGCGGTCGAAATGCGCCGCCCAGCCGTTGAATCTGGCGACCTGCGGGGCTTGCTCGTTCGCCCCGCGGGACTTGCGCAAGCGGGCGCGGATGCGGGCGACCACCTCGGCGGGCTCGAAGGGCTTGATGATGTAGTCGTCCGCGCCCAGCTCCAGCCCCGTTACCCGGTCATAGACGTTCGACCGGCCCGAAATGATGATGATCGTCGCCCCGGATTCGAGCGCCAGCCGATGCACCAGCGCCAGCCCGTCTCGGTCCGGCAGGCCCAGGTCGACCAGACAGACATCGGGCGTGGTGCGCTTGAGCGCGGCCTCGAACTCGGTCGCGCGCGCATAGGCCGTGGTGCGAAACCCCGCATCGTTCAGCGCATCGGCCAGCATCCGCCGGATCTCGGCCTCGTCGTCGAGGATGGCGACATGCGGCTGGTTCATCGGCGCTCCTATCCCGCGGCGGCGTTGATGGCGGCCGCATCGCAGCGGGCGAGGAAGGCGCGCAACTCATCCGCGCGGAAGGGCTTGCGCAAGACCGGAAAGCTGCCCGCCGCCCGCTTGAACAGCGCGTCGCCCGGCGGCAGCGAAGTCATCAGCCCCATCGCCACGCCGGGCAATTGCGGGCGCAGGACGCGCAGCAGGTCGAGCCCGGTTTCGCCCCCGGCAAGATTGATGTCCGACAGAACGACCTCGAGTCCGTCAAGGAGCGCAAGGCCGCGCGCATCCTCAGCCGTCGCCGCCTCGATCACGTTGTGACCGATTGCGCAGAGCATCTCGCGTGTGTCGGCGCGAATATCCGGGTTGT
>SLKW01000474.1 GCA_007134405.1 Paracoccaceae bacterium | reverse complement strand
TGTTGCGGACCATGAACTCCTTGAGGATGTCGTTCTGGATGGTCCCCGAGAGCACCTTGCGGTCGTGTCCCTGCTCCTCGCCCGTGACGATGAAATTGGCGAGGATCGGGATCACCGCACCGTTCATCGTCATCGACACGCTGACCTGATCAAGCGGGATGCCGTCGAAGAGGATCTTCATGTCCTCGACCGAGTCGATGGCGACCCCGGCCTTGCCCACATCGCCCTCGACCCGCGGGTGGTCGCTGTCATAGCCGCGGTGCGTGGCCAGGTCGAAGGCGACCGAGACGCCCTGCTGCCCCGCGGCCAGCGCCTTGCGGTAGAAGGCGTTCGATTCCTCGGCGGTGGAAAAGCCCGCGTATTGCCGGATCGTCCAGGGCCGGCCCGCGTACATCGTCGCGCGCACGCCGCGGGTGAAGGGCGCGAGCCCCGGCACAGTTCCCAGATGGTCAAGTCCCGCCACATCCGCCTCGGTGTAAAGCGGCTTCACCGCGATACCCTCCAGCGTTTCCCAGGTCAGGCTTTCGGGGTCTCGGCCCTTCAGCTCTTTCGCGGCCAGGGCACGCCAGTCGCCCAGTTTGTCGCTCTGTTCGCTCATGCGTCGATCCTCGTCTGTCTTGCGCCGCACCGACAGGGCGCGGCAATGTCATCGCAGCGCACTGGTGTTTTCCGTGCGCAAGCGCCTATATCTGGGGGGACAGAAAGGGAAACGATCTTGCCCGTGAGAACCTTGCGCCTCCATTCGATCCTGCTTGCCGCCGTTGTCGCCCTGCTTCCAATCCACGCCTTGGCCACGACCGACGGGCTTGACGCGCCGTCCGAGCCGCTCTCCCCCCTCGAGATGGTGGATGCGGCCGAGGGGCTCAGCATCCTCGATGCCGCCGACATCGACCCCGACGATTTCATCTGGGAATGGCGGATCCTGGCCGTGATGGCCGACACGCCGAACGATCCGGCATTCCTGCGGCAGATGCGCTCGATCGAATCCCGCGCCGATGACCTGTACGAGCGCGATGTCGTGGTTGTCACCGACACGTCGCGCACCTCGGGCAGCCCGCTGCGCCAGCGGCTCCGGCCACGCGGCTTCATGCTGGCGATCATCGACAAGGATGGCGAAATCAAGCAGCGCCGCCCCGCGCCCCGCGACGTGCGCGAGCTCAGCAACGTGATCGACCGCTTTCCGCTGCGCCGGCAGGAGATGCTGGAGCGTTCGCCGGGCCGGAACTGACCGCAAGGGGCCTGAATGGCAAGGTTCATTCGAACTCCATGATCACGTCGTCGACAGCGAGGCTGCCGCCGATCGCGGCATTGATCTTCTTCACCGTCGCCTGGCGCTCGGCGCGCAGGATATTCTCCATCTTCATCGCCTCGACCGTGCATAGCGCCTGGCCCTCGAAGACCTCGTCGCCCTCGGCCACGTTCAGCTTCACCACGAGCCCCGGCATCGGGCACAGCAGCATCTTCGACGTGTCGGCCGGCTGCTTCTCGGGCATCAGCGCGGCAAGTTCGGCCTGCCGCGGGGTGCGGACATGCACCTTCAGATCCGCGCCGCGCAGCCGCACCCGATAGCCGCCGGTGATGCGATTGACCTTCAGCACCAACGGCTCGCCATCGATCAGCAGCCGCGCCAGCGGCTGGCCCGGCACCCAGTCGGATTCGACCCGGATCGATTTGCCGTCGGAAAAATCCACCGTCGCCCCGGCGCGATCGGCGCGGATCTTCAGTGCCAGCGCCTCGCCCTGGGCCTCCACCACCCAGTCGTCGCCGACCTTGCGTTCGTGGTTGTCCATCCGGCCAGAAATGCGCGTGCGCCGGATCTCGGCCACGCGGTTCATCGCCGCGGCCGCGGCCGCGACCCGCTGCAGAAGCGGGTCGGGCAGCTCCACGCCGCCGAATCCTTCCGGGTATTCCTCGGCAATGAAGGCGGTGGTGATTTCGCCCTTGACGAATTTCGGGTGATCCATCACCGCCGCGCAGAAGGGCAGGTTGTGGCCGATGCCCTCGACCTCGAATGTATCGAGCGCCAGCCGCATCTCCTCGATCGCGTGGGCGCGGGTCTCGCCCCAGGTGCAGAGCTTGGCGATCATCGGGTCGTAGTACATGCTGATCTCGCCGCCCTCGAAGACGCCGGTATCGTTGCGCACGATGCCGCCGGTGGGCGAAGGGCCTTCGACGGGCGGGCGGTAGCGCGTCAGCCGGCCGATTGAGGGCAGGAAGTCGCGATAGGGGTCCTCGGCATAAAGCCGGCTTTCCATCGCCCAGCCGTTGATCGTGAGATCTTCCTGCGCGAAGGGCAGTTTTTCGCCCGAAGCGACGCGGATCATCTGCTCGACCAGATCGACCCCGGTGATCAGTTCGGTCACCGGGTGCTCCACCTGAAGGCGGGTGTTCATTTCAAGGAAGTAGAAGTTCTTCTGCCCGTCGACGATGAATTCGACCGTGCCGGCGCTGGTGTAGCCCACGGCCTTGGCCAGCGCGACCGCCTGTTCGCCCATCGCCTTGCGCGTTGCCTCGTCAAGGAAGGGGCTCGGCGCCTCCTCGAGGACCTTCTGGTTGCGCCGCTGAATCGAACATTCCCGTTCGAAAAGGTAGACGCAATTGCCGTGCTGGTCGGCCAGGACCTGGATCTCGATATGCCGCGGCTGGGTCACGAACTTCTCGATGAAGATGCGGTCGTCGCCGAAACTGGACGCCGCCTCGTTCTTCGAGGACTGGAACCCCTCCCGCGCCTCCGCGTCGGTCCAGGCAATGCGCATGCCCTTGCCGCCGCCGCCGGCGCTCGCCTTGATCATCACCGGGTAGCCGATCTGCTGGCTGATCTTCACCGCCTCTTCGGCATCGGCGATCAGGCCCATGTAGCCGGGGACGGTGTTTACCCCCGCCTCGGCCGCGATCTTCTTCGAGGTGATCTTGTCACCCATCGCCTCGATCGCCTTGGACGGCGGGCCGATGAAGGCCACGCCCTCGGCTTCCAGCGCCTGGGCGAATTTCATGTTCTCGGACAGAAACCCGTAGCCGGGATGCACCGCCTGCGCGCCGGTCTTGCGGATCGCCTCCATCACACGGTCGATGACGATGTAGGACTGATTGGCCGGCGCCGGGCCGATATGCACTGCCTCGTCGGCCATCTGCACATGCAGCGCGTTACGGTCGGCGTCGGAATAGACGGCGACCGTCGCGATGCCCATCTTGCGCGCCGACTTCATGACACGGCAGGCAATCTCGCCCCGATTGGCGATCAGGATCTTTTCAAACATTCACTTCCTCCGGGCGATGACGGGCGTTCGGGCTGACATGAAAACGCCGCCCGCGGCCAGTACGGCGCGGACGGCGAAACGTCGAGTTGCGTGATCCGGGTTGCGCCGGTCTCAGCAGCGCTCGGGATAGGCTTGGCAGAAGAGGATGTTGCCGCCGGCGCCGACGGCCGCGCCGGTGACCGGGTCGCCCCCCACCACGGCCGAGCCGACCGCGCCGGCACCGCCACCAAAGATTGCCTGCTCACCGATGTTCCGGCCGCAACCGGCAAGCGCCACCACAAGGGCGCAGGACAGAACGAATGCTTTCGACATGATCTCCAGGCCTCCAGTTTTCTTGCGATTTCAATACGCAACGAAAACGCGGGCCTCGGCATCGGGTTCCGGGCGCGCGACTGGCCTGGCGGCCAGGCAGCGAGATCTCGCCGTGACTGCGGGGCGCGGGCGATCATTCGTCCTCGTCCTCGCTGGTGGCCTCGAAATCGTCGGGCGCGCCGAAAACCTCGGGAAAGCTTGCGCGCGCGACGCGCAGATCGATCCGCAGCTTCGCGTCGTAATCCTTCGGATCGAACGGTTCGTCGGCCGGGACGACCTCGCGCCCGAAGAGCCATGAAAGCCGCCCGGCATCGAGATTGCCGCGAACGAAGGGCTCGGCCCCGAACTGTGCCCACAGGGCGGCCATGAAGGCGGCATCTGCGCGCCGGTCGGCGGGCCGGCGGTCGGCGAACCGCTTGCGCGCTATGATCGGCGTGGCGCCGTCCTTGTTGGCGCGGCGGATGGTGAACTGGAAATCGGTTCCCGGCAGGCGGCCCGGGAAGCCGCGGTGCTTCAGCATGCGCCCCTCCGCAAAATTGGGTACGGCGCGGTGAAAGGCAGGGCGCCGGGACGCCCTGCCTTGTTCAGTCTGCTGGCCGTGCGATCAGCGAACCTTGCCGGTGACCGGCTCGGCCATGACCGGCTCCACGACGGGCGCGG
>SLKW01000468.1 GCA_007134405.1 Paracoccaceae bacterium | reverse complement strand
GGTCATCGGCCCACCAGCGTTGCGGTGGCGATGGCGGCGATCCCTTCTTCGCGTCCGGTGAAGCCCAGCCGCTCGGATGTCGTGGCCTTGACCGAGACGCGGCCGACCTCGACCCCAAGGATCGACGCCAATGCGGCGCGCATGGCGTCGGCATGCGGGCCGATCTTGGGCCGCTCGCAGATCAGCGTCACGTCGGCATGGCTCAGGCGGAAACCGCGCGCGGTGGCGAGTTTGGACGCGTGGCGCAGGAAGATACGGCTCTCGGACCCTTTCCACCTGGGATCGGAGGGCGGGAAGTGGCGGCCGATATCGCCCTCGGCCAAGGCGCCGTAGATCGCATCCGTCAGGGCGTGCATGCCGACATCGGCATCCGAATGTCCCTGAAGTGCGCGGTCATGGGACAGTTTTACACCACAAAGCCAGACCCCATCGCCAGGGCCGAACCGGTGCACATCGAAGCCGTTGCCGGTGCGGATGTCCAAGATGGCGCCCTCCTGGTCCCGGCGCCGTGCCAGGATCGCCTCGGCGCGCGCGAAATCGGCGGGCCAGGTCAGTTTGAGATTGTCCTCATCGCCCTCGGTAATGGTGACGTCAAGCCCGGCGGCGCGGGCCACGGCGACATCGTCGTCGGCGGGACCGGGATGCGCGCGATAAGCGGCGAGAAGCGCGGGATACGCGAAGCCCTGAGGCGTCTGTGCCCGGTAAAGACCGTCGCGCGGGGCGGTTCCGGCGACGCGGCCGTCCCGCTCCTGCCAGAGCGCGTCGGTGACGGGCAGGGCAGGGGCGGCGGCCTGGGCATTTTCCAAAGCGGCCATCACACCGGCAATCACCGGGGGGGATGCCAGCGGGCGCGCGCCATCATGGATAAGGACATACGCGGGCGGATCGCCGGCCAGATACTCGAGCGCGGCGCGCACCGACTCGGTGCGTGTTGCGCCGCCGGTCACCCAGGGCAGGCCGAGGGGGGCAAGCAAGCCCGTGTCCTCGGGCTGGATGACGGCGAGGATCCGATCGAGCCCGGCGCGACGAAAGGCAGCGGCCGTGTGCGCAAGGACGGGTTCGCCGGCCAGCGTGCGCCACTGTTTTGCGGTCTCGCCGCCCATGCGCGTGCCGCGCCCGGCGGCGACAAGGATCACGACGGTATCGGCAGAAGAAACCATGGCCGCGGCATTAGGCGATGGCCGGCGCGGCTGCAAGCCGTACGGGGTTGTCCCTAGCCGCGCGCCGGCTGCAGGCGGGTCTGTAACTGCACCGGCCCGTCGGCGACGATCAGCCCCCGCGCCTCAAGGTCGATCACATGGGCCAGCACGTTGCGCTCTGCCGCCGGAAGCAGCGCCGGATCGACATCGACATAGACCGTCCGCGTGATCGCTGTCACTGTATCGGCCCCGGCGGCGATTGCGGCCCGGATCGCGGATTCGCGCCTGAGCCGATGCGCGTACAATTCGGCGATACGTGCCAGACCGTTGGCGACCGGTGCGCCGTGTCCCGGCAAGAGTATGACCGGACCCAGCGATTGCAGCCGCCGAAGGCTGGCCATGAAGTCGGTCAGATCGCCATCGGGCGGCGAGACGAGGCTCGGCGCCCAGCCCATGACGTGATCGCCCGAAAAAAGCAGGCCGTCCCAAAGAAAACACATGTGGTTGCCGAAATGACCGGGCGTGTGCAGCGCGCGCAGGGTGCGTCCGCCGATGTCCAACTCTTCGTCATCCGCGAGAGGCCGGTCGGGGGCGAAGGCGGTATCGACGCCCTCACCGCCGCCGATCCGCAGCCCCGCCAGTGAGGCCATTCGTCCGGAGCGGCCGGCGCGGGCATCACCGTACGCCAGAATCGGGGCGCCGGTCTCTGCCGCCAGCAGCCGCGCGCCGGGCGAATGGTCGACATGGGCGTGGGTGACAAGGATCTGCGCCACATGTTCGGCGCCGGTCAACGCCGCAAGGATCGCGGCGATATGACTGCGGTCATCCGGCCCAGGGTCGATCACGGTGACCGCGCCGGTGCCCAGAAGCCAGGTATTGGTCCCCCAATGCGTCATCGGCGAGGCATTCGGCGCCAGCACAAGACGCAGATCCTCGGCCAGCGCCAGCGGTTGGCCGGGCCGCGGGGCGGAATGGGGCAGGGCATCTGGGTCAATCGGCATCGGGGACTCGTCTTCGTTGCAGGGCAGGCCTAAGCTATGCACATGCCGGGGCGCCTGCTCAAATCGATTTTCCCGCGCGGGCTTTATGGGCGGGCCGCGCTGATTCTGCTGGTGCCGGTGGTCACGCTTCTGGTCCTGGTCTCGGTCCTGTTCGTGCAGCGCCACTACGAGCGGGTGACGCAGCAGATGACGAGCAATTTCGTGCTCGTGGTCGGCTATCTGCGCGACCGTGCCGACGCAGCCCCGGATGCGCAGGCGGCCGAAGAAGCGCTTGCGGAAACCGGCGGTTCGCTCGACATCGAGGCATCGCTGGTCGCGGCCCCGCGCGACGTCGTGTTCGACCAGATCGCACCCTTCGATCTGTCGAGCAGGCTGGTGTTGCAGGAGCTTTCGCAACGGCTCACCGGCCTTCTGGCGCAGGGCTTCGAGGAGGGCCGCGTGGTCGTCTGGGTCGAGGGCGCGCATGGGATCTACGAGCTGCGTTTCAGCGCCAATCGCGTTGCCGCGCGCAATCCGCATCAGCTTCTGGTGATCGTTCTGGTCGCCGGTGCGGTGATGAGCGTGATCGCCTTTCTGTTCTTGAAGAACCAGATGCGTCCGATCCTGCGGCTGGCACGGGTGGCCGAGGCCTTCGGGCGGGGCGAAAGTCTGCCCTATCACCCGTCCGGCGCGACCGAGGTGCGTGCCGCGGGGCAGGCGTTTCTGGAAATGCGCAAACGGATCGAGGACCATATCGAGCAGCGCACCTTGCTGCTTTCGGGTGTCAGCCACGATTTGCGCACGCCGCTGACGCGGATGCGCCTGGCGCTCAGCATGATGGAGGATGAGGCCGAGGCGCAGGCGCTGCTGGCCGATGTGGCCGAGATGGAGCTGCTGATCGACCGCTTCCTGGAGTTTGCGCGCGGCCAATTGGCCGAAGCGCCGGTTCCGGTGCGCTTGCGCGCGCTTGTCGAGGCGCGGCTGGCCGAGGCGCGGCGCGGGGGACAGCAGGTCGAGCTGCGGCCTGGTGTGGACCCAGAGCCCATCCAGATCCGGCCGGGACTGGTGGCGCGCGCGCTCGACAACCTGATCGGCAACGCGACCCGTTACGGGACACGGGCCGAACTGGAGATCCTGCAGGAGCCGGGCCAGGTGGTGGTGCGCATCGAGGACGATGGGCCGGGCATCGCGCCCGAGGATCGCGCCACCGCGCTCAGGCCCTTCGTTCGGCTCGATCCTGCGCGCGGGGCCAGCGCCGGGGCGGGCGTCGGGCTGGGGCTGGCGATCGCCGCCGATGCGGTTCGACAGCATGGCGGGCGGCTCGAACTGGGGCAGGGCGACCGGCCGGGGCTGGGCGGGCTTGCCGTGCGGCTGGTCCTGCCGACCTGAGGATCAGCGTCCCTGCTGGCGGCGGGCCATGAAGGCTAGGCGTTCGAACAGATGCACGTCCTGCTCGTTTTTAAGAAGGGCGCCGTGGAGTTTGGGGAGCGCGTTCACGCCGTCGCGCTTGAGGTCTTCGGGCGAGAGGTCCTCGGCCAGAATCAGCTTCAGCCAGTCGAGCATCTCGCTGGTGGAGGGCTTCTTCTTCAGGCCCGGGGTTTCGCGCAGCTCGAAGAACTGGCTCAGCGCGGTGCGCAGCAGATGGTCCTTGATGCCCGGGAAATGGACCTGGACGATCGCGGCCAGGGTGTCGGCATCGGGGAAGCGGATGAAGTGGAAGAAGCAGCGGCGCAGGAAGGCGTCGGGCAGTTCCTTCTCGTTGTTCGAGGTGATGATGACGATGGGCCGGTGGCGGGCGCGGATCGTCTCGCCGGTCTCGTAGACGAAGAACTCCATACGGTCGAGTTCCTGCAGGAGGTCGTTCGGAAACTCGATGTCGGCCTTGTCGATCTCGTCGATCAGGAGAACGACTTTGCGATCTGTTTCAAAGGCTTGCCAGAGCTTTCCCTTCTTGATGTAGTTCGCAACGTCATGCACCCGATCATCGCCCAGCTGGCTGTCGCGCAGGCGGCTGACGGCGTCGTATTCATAGAGACCCTGGTGGGCGCGGGTGGTCGACTTGATGTTCCATTCGATGATGTCGAGTTCGAGCGATGTCGCCACTTCGCGCGC
>SLKW01000139.1 GCA_007134405.1 Paracoccaceae bacterium | reverse complement strand
GGGGAGGTCAGCGAAGCGGATTTCGCCAGGTGGTTGTCGAACGGCATGAGCGCGATCTGAGTCCCCCGAAGATTTCTTCGAAAGCCGCGGACGCTGACAAGCAAGACCCCGTTGGGGCTCCAGCGGGGCATTTCAACATTTACTGTAAGCGGCTGGTGCCGGGGCCCACCTTTAGGAAGGCGTCCAGCGCGAGGCTGGCGGCGTCTACCGCCACACCATCGAGATCCCCGATAACCGGAACACCGGATTACTCATGTCCGGCACAAGCGGCCATCGCTGAGCTTTGAAGAGTAGAACCGGAATTCTTGCGCCTGCGGCGAAGGTCCGGTTTGTCCGCAAACTGCCGCACATCCGTTCAGCTTGGGCTCCGTTCAGATTGAGCCCACACCGGTCATTCGGGACCGCCGCAGTGTCAGCGGTCATTTCGCACTTGCAGCGGAGATGTCGGCCCTCTCCAGCCGTCGAGGCATCACGTGATGCTGCCCGAGAACTGCCATTCATATTCATGGATTCCGCTGCATTTTTCGCCAGCCACCTGCTGGGATGCGGAAAGACCTGATATTCGGCGGTGGAGATCAAGGACTGCAAGTCCTGACCTCCACGCCGTCGCAACCGGCAAGATCGAGCAATCTGCGCGGAACCCGGGCATGGTCCTGAGCGGCTCGGCTTTCGCCGCTTTAACCTGGTCGGCACAGGGCCCTGCTCCGCCGGGGAACGCCGGTCTGGGACAAGTTCAAGAACTTGGACCGTGACCGGCGCGCCGGGTGCCGCTCATCTCCACTCCACTTTTTCGCACAAGACCTTGACCCCACCGGAGCACGCCGCACCGTCTCCCATTCTGTCCGACCGGGTATATTCCCAGCCCGTACCAAGAGCTTGGCAGTCACTTCTGTCAGCATCGCAGAATGGTGCGGTGCCGAGCCAACGGCTCTCCACCACCATACGTTGAGGTTGAGGTGCAGGTTGAGGTGCAGGCGACGGCGAGGCGTTTGAGCCTCCTCCGCCCGTGTCGCCCATGCAACCGGCGAGTACAATGCCGAGCGCGCCGAGTGTCAGGATTGTCAGAGAAGGTTTCATGAGGAACTCCATGTGTTGAGATTTGCTTCGGTCCATTTAAACAAGCTCCGCGTCCGGACAGAGCCAATCCCTGGCGGTCGCGACTACGAGGAGGTCAGGATGGGCCAGAATTGGACACGGTAGTATCAGGTGATCACCCCATTCGATCCTGGAAGGACGGGATCGACGCCGAAATTCAGGTGATCGCCTGAGTTACATCTGCCGCCCGCGGGGCGAAAGTTCTCGCCAAGCCGACCAATGTGTCGTGATCAGATATCAATCAGACCGTCACGCAGAGCGCGAACGAGAAGGGTCGCGGTGGAATGGACGCCCATCTTGCGCATCAATGTGGTACGATGGCTGTCAACGGTCTTGGGGCTGACGCCGAGTGCTTCAGCGATCTGCGGGTTGGACAAGCCTCGTGCGATGCTATGAAGAACTTCGATCTCGCGGGTCGTGAGACCGGCTGCATCCCGGCCCGCCTTGATGGCGCGTTCGATCTCGGATGCAATTACCCTTCTGCCCGAGGCGATATCGCGCATGCCGGCGCAAATGTCTTCCGGCGATGCGTTCTTGAGGAAGATGCCGTCGACGCCGGCCTCCGCAAGCTGGGCGAAAATGGTGGGCGATGGATTGCCTGTCACGATGGCGACACGGGTCTGGGGCGACCAGCGTCTTGCCTCGATGAACACCTCGAGCCCGTTGGCGCCCGGCATCGTCAGGTCCAGAACGGCACAGTCGGGCCGGTGCTTCTTGATGAGCATGATCGCATCGATGCCGTTGCTGGCCGTACCGACGACGTCAAACCCCGCCATTTGCGTCAGCGCCGACGAAATGCCGGCGACGGTGAAGGCGTGATCATCGGCGATAACGACTGTCGTCGGCATGGCTGCGTCCGTATCCTCGATACGTTCTTGCTGGCGTTGCGGCGCGCGCCGACAGCGTTAGGCGTAGCCTTTCTTGCGCTATTGTTCCAGACAATTGCAGTTTGTGCCCAGTCGCCAGGGGTCACGCTGACCGGCCCTGTCGCAGTCGAGGGATTGCGGGGCCATGTCGACTCACTTCTCGATCCCAACTGGACCCTGAGCGTCGAAGACGTGACCACCGCCGACGTCTCCGGTCGTTTCGCGCCTGTGACCGGACGCAGTCCTGATTTCGGTTACACCGCCTCGGCGATATGGCTGCGGTTCACCGTGATCAACGACAGTCCGTCGATTGACGAGTGGCGGCTGCTCTTCCGCGACAATTTCCTGCCGGTGTTCGAAGTCTACATGCTCGGCAGCGACGGTTCGGTGATGACGCTGACGCAACTGGCGAGTGACTCTCCATTCGCGGCGCGTCCTCTCGCGTCTCCCACCCTTGCCGTTCCCTTCGGCCTGCCGACGGGCACGTCCGCGACCTTCTACATCCGCTACGCGTCCGGCGGATCGTCGCAAGTCTCGTGGTCGATTGAGTCGGAGAGCAGTTTCAGCGCTCTCGCTGAAAGGACGACGGCCAAGAACTTCATCTATTACGGGATGATGCTGATCTTGATTCTTATCGCGTTGTTCGCCTTCATGATGACGTGGAAAGGCATTTTCATTGCCTATGCAGGGTATACAGGCAGTGCGCTGCTTTTCCTCATGCATGCCGATGGGAACGGCTTCAAGTTCCTCTGGCCCAACCTGCCGCATTTCAACAACTACGCCTCGGTCGCGCTGGGGTCCGGCATCATCCTGTTCGGGGCCGCCTATGCGATGATCTTCCTTCAGACACGTCGCAATCATCCCGTGATCGACAAGCTCTTGGGCGGGGTCATCGTGCTCACACTGGGCATGCTGGTTGCATCTGCCTTCGTCGACAACCAGCCCATCAAGAAGATGCTGGTGCTGCTTGCCTTCGTCGCCATCTCCCTGTTCGTCATCGCAGGGCTCGTCGCTGCTCGACACCGCTTCAAGCAGGTCCGCTTCTACATACTCGCCTGGACCGGCGCGGTCATCGCCAGCGCGATCATGACCGGCCGGCACTGGCTGGGGCTCGAGATATCCGAGGAAGTGCAGTTCGATTCGATGCGGATCGTCATGGTGTGGGATGCCGGCTTGATGGGTTTGGCGATCTGGGACCGATTCAACCAGTTACGCAAGGCGCGTCAGGCTGCTCTTGAGGACAGCCTTTCCAAGACGATACACAATCTGGAGTTGAACAGGCGCCTCCGAGATCTGGAGGTTCAATTTGCGATCGCGCGCGAACTCGCCGACCGGAAAGGCCGTCAGTTCGCTGACACGATCCACGATCTGAACCAGCCGCTGCACGCGCTGCGCCTTGATCTGGGAAAGTTCACCAACAACCCGAGCGCCGATCCGCAGAGCCTGTCGGGCATCGAAGGCACTCTCGTCTATCTCGAAGGACTCATCGCCGATCACCTGGAAGGCGCGGTCGAGCAGGTTTCCGCGCCTCAAGGTGCGGAGGAGACCACAGCGGTGGAGCAACTCGGCGTCGGTGAGGTTCTCAGGGCCATTCACGAGATGTTCGTCTCGGATGCGCGGGATAAAGGCCTCAGGTTCCGCTACGTTGCTACTTCGCTGCAAGCGCAGATCACGCCGCTCGTCTTGATGCGGATCGTGACCAATCTCGTCGCCAATGCGATCAAGTACACCGACCGGGGCAGCATTTTGCTTGGATGTCGCCGGCAAGGGAAGATGCTCCGCGTCGAAGTGCACGACACCGGCCCGGGAATGACGCTAGACGACTTCGCCAGGGCGAGTTCACGTGCGGTGCGCCTCGAGCAGGATGGACTGGCCGCCGACGGCTATGGCCTTGGTCTCTCGATCGCCCACTCGCTTGCGGAGGTCCATGGACTCGCCCTGAAAATCGCGCCCAACCGAAAAGGTGGCGCGGGATTTCTGTTGACCATCCCGCGCCGAATGTTTCTGAAATCCGAAGACAGCCTGACTGATCGAAAAGCCGACACGGTGGATTAATCGACCCCTGAACAAGGCGACTCCGCCATGACAGGGGCACATTAGCGCGCATTTCCGCCCCTCCGCATTGGAAACGCCTCAACTGCGAAAAAGAACCGTGCACTCGCAGCGAACGGCAGGATTGTCCGCAACGCACCTGGTATGCTTTCGCTGGGCAGCCGCCGGGAGTAACGGTCGCACCGGGTCATACTTGTAGGTTTCGTACAACGACCTGATGTCCCCTTGGCCATCCGAGT
>SLKW01000253.1 GCA_007134405.1 Paracoccaceae bacterium | reverse complement strand
TGGGACCTGACGCCGCGCCAGGTGTGCGACCTGGAACTGCTGATGAACGGCGGCTTCAACCCGCTGAAGGGCTTCCTGTCCGAGGCCGACTACGACGGCGTGATCGACCGGATGCGCCTCGCCGACGGCACGCTCTGGCCGATGCCGGTCACGCTGGACGTGTCGGCCGAATTCGCCGAAAGCGTCGAGCCGGGCCAGGACATCGCGCTGCGCGACCCCGAGGGCGTCATCCTGGCGATCATGGCGGTGAGCGACAAATGGCGCCCCGACAAGAAGCGCGAGGCCGAGGCGGTCTTCGGCGTCGATGACCCGGCGCATCCGGCGGTGCACTACCTGCACCATGCCGCCGGGCCGGTCTATCTGGGCGGGCCGGTCACCGGCATCCAGGCGCCGGTGCATTATGACTTCAAGGTGCGGCGCGACACCCCCAACGAACTGCGCGCGCGCTTTCGCAAGCTGGGCTGGCGCAAGGTGGTGGCCTTCCAGACCCGCAACCCGCTGCACCGGGCGCATCAGGAACTGACCTTCCGCGCCGCGCGCGAGGTGCAGGCGAACCTGCTGATCCATCCGGTCGTCGGCATGACCAAGCCCGGCGACGTCGACCACTTCACCCGCGTGCGCTGTTACGAGGCGGTGCTCGACAAATACCCCGCCGCGACGACGACGATGAGCCTTCTGAACCTCGCCATGCGCATGGGTGGCCCGCGCGAGGCGGTCTGGCACGGCATCATCCGCCGCAACCACGGCTGCACGCATATGATCGTCGGCCGCGACCATGCCGGGCCGGGCAAGAACAGCGCCGGCCAGGATTTCTACGGCCCCTACGATGCGCAGGAGCTTTTCAAGCAGTACGAGGCCGAGATCGGGGTCGAGATGGTCGACTTCAAGCACATGGTCTACGTGCAGGAAAGGGCGCAGTATTACCCGGCGAACGAAGTTCCGGAGGGGTCGACGGTGCTGGACATCTCGGGCACCGAGCTGCGCCGCCGCCTGCGCGAGGGGCTGGAGATCCCCGACTGGTTCTCTTTCGGCGAAGTCGTGGGCGAGTTGCGCCGCCGTTTCCCGCCGCGCGCCCAGCAGGGCTTCACCGTCTTCTTTACCGGGCTTTCGGGGTCGGGCAAGTCGACCATCGCCAATGCGCTGATGGTCAAGCTGATGGAGATGGGCGGAAGGCCGGTGACGCTGCTCGACGGCGACGTGGTCCGCAAGCATCTGTCCTCGGAGCTGGGCTTCTCGAAAGAGCACCGCGACATCAACATCCGCCGCATCGGCTATGTCGCCAGCGAGATCACCAAGAACGGCGGCATCGCGCTGTGCGCGCCGATCGCGCCCTACACGCGAACCCGGCGCACCGTGCGCGAGATGATCGAGGCCTACGGCGCCTTCGTCGAGGTGCATGTGGCCACCCCGCTGGAGGAATGCGAACGCCGCGACCGCAAGGGGCTCTACCAGCTGGCGCGCGAGGGCAAGATCAAGGAATTCACCGGCATCTCGGATCCCTACGAGGAGCCCGAGGCGCCCGAGCTGCGCGTCGACACGCAGAATGTCGATGTCGATCACTGCGCGCACCAGGTGCTGCTGACGCTCGAATCGATGGGGCTGGTCGCCGGGCGCTGACGGGCGGATCGGCGGCCCTTTCGTCCGACTTCGCGTCGCGCGGGAGGCCGGTCCGCTAGCGGACCTTTTGCCAAGCCATTGGAACGGTTATGAAAAACCGCCCGCGTTAACCACAACGAAAGGATTGGCGCGGGCTGCGGTCGGGGTCCTCAGGCTGCGAGTTGCACGATCACCGCGCCGGCGGCGATCAGCGCCATCAGCGCCACCCGCCGCGGCCCGGTGCTTTCGCCCAGCATCAGCCAGCCGATCAGCGCGGCGAAGACCGTCGAGGTTTCGCGCAACACCGCCGCCTGGCCGACCGAGCCGAGCCGGGTGGCCAGCATGATCCCCCCGAAGGAGGCGAAGGCGACCAGCCCGCCGATCACCCCGCGCCGCATCAGCCCGGCGATCTGGTCGCGGGGCAGGGCGGTCCAGCGCCGCCAGGTCCAGGCCGGCATGAAAAGGGAATCGATCAGAAAGAACCAGGCGAGGAAGGTGAAGGGATCGGCGGTCGCCCGGATGCCGTAGGCATCGATCGTGGTGTAGAGCGCGACGAAGGCGCCGGTGGCCACGGCCAGAAACAGCGCCGGCACCAGGGTGTCGCGGTCGACCGTGATCGTGCGCAGGTTGTAAAGCGCCAGGCCGTAGATGCCGGCGACCAGCACGGCGACGCCGACCCATTGCGTGGCGTTGAACGTCTCGCCGAACAGGATCCAGGCGCCGATGACGGTGAAAAGCGGCCCCGTCCCGCGCACGACCGGGTAGACCACCGTATAGGCGCCGCGGCTGTAGGCCATCGCCTGCAGGACCTTGTAGCCGACATGGATCACGAAGACGATGGCGAAGATCGGCCACATATGCGGCTCGGGCCAGGGAACGACGAAGAGCGCGAAGGGCGCGGCCATGATCCCGTAGCTGGCGTCGATCGCGGCGCGGCTGAGCCAGGGGTCGTGGCGCCCCTTCTGCAGCGCGCCGAAGATGGCGTGCAGGATCGCCGCGGCGAGCGCCAGCAGCAGGGCGGCGTTCTGCCCGGCCTCGGTGCCTTCGAGCGCGACGATCCACTCGGTCACGGCCGCCCCGCGGAACTGGTCCCGCGGCGCGGGCGTTCAGGCTCATGACCAGAGAGCCGCCGGACGCGCATCATGTTTGAGACACTGATCGAGCAATCCTTCACGGGCACGCCGGCCGGGGCCGCGTTGCTCAGGCTCGGCGCTGCCGTTCTCATGGGCGGCCTGATCGGGTTCGAGCGCGCGCTGCACGGCAGGAATGCGGGCCTGCGCACGCATATCCTGGTGTCGCTGGCCTCCTGCCTGTTCGCGCTTCTGTCGATCGAGATCCTGGCGCGGTTCGAGGGCGAGGTCTCGGACCCGCTGCGCCTGATCGAGGCGGTGACCGCCGGTGTCGCCTTCCTTGCGGCGGGGTCGATCATCGTCTCGGGGGGCAGCGTGAAGGGCCTGACGACGGGGGCGGGGATGTGGCTGGCGGGCGCCATCGGGCTGGCCTGCGGCATCGGCGCGCTGGCGCTGGGGGCGCTGGCCACGCTGGTGGCGCTGCCGATCCTCTGGGCCCTGCGCAACCTCTCGCACAAGCTCGACGCCACCGCGGCCGAAGGCGCCAAGACCCGCGCGCAGGACGACGAGGCGCGATAGCGCCGGACCCGGCGGTGCCTCGGGACACCGCGCCGCGCGCGGCGCGCGGGCCTAGCCACGCCCGCCGGTGCCGGTCAGCGCGGCGGCGAAATCGGCGGGCTCGAAGGCGTCGAGGTCGTCGATCTGCTCGCCCACGCCGATCGCGTGGATCGGCAGGCCGAACCGGTCGGCCAGCGCCACCAGCACGCCGCCGCGCGCGGTGCCGTCGAGCTTGGTCATCACCAGACCCGTCACATCGGCGATCTCGCGGAAGATCTCGACCTGCCTGAGCGCGTTCTGCCCGGTCGTCGCGTCCAACACCAGAAGCGTGTTGTGCGGCGCGCTTTCGTCGCGCTTGCGCAGCACGCGGATGATCTTGGCCAGTTCCGCCATCAGGTCGGCGCGGTTCTGCAGCCGGCCCGCCGTGTCGATCATCAGCAGATCCGCCCCCTCGGCCTGGGCGCGGGCCAGCGCGTCGAAGGCCAGCGACGCCGGGTCCGAGCCCTCGGGCGCGGTCATCACCGGCACGCCGGCGCGCTCGCCCCAGATCTGCAGCTGCTCGACGGCGGCGGCGCGGAACGTGTCGCCCGCGGCGATGATCACCGACTTGCCCGCGGCGCGGAACTGCGCGGCCAGCTTGCCGATGGTCGTGGTCTTGCCCGCGCCGTTCACGCCCACCACCAGCACCACCTGCGGGCGTTTGGCGTAAAGCGGCATCGGGCGCGCCACCGGGGCCATGATGCGCGCGATCTCCTCGGCCAGGAGCGCCTTGATCTCGGCCACCGACAGCCGCCGGCCCATATTGCCCTCGGCGATGTTGGCGGTGACCTTGAGCGCCGTCTCGACGCCCATGTCGGCCTGAATCAGGAGCTCCTCCAGCTCTTCCAGCATGGCGTCGTCCAGAACCCGGCGCGGCGCCGCCTCGCGCCCGGTCAGCCGGTCGAGGATGCTGCGGCGCTCGGTTGCGGCTGGGGCGGCGGGTTCCGAAATGGGCTCGGGCGCGCGCTGGGGCGTCGGCGCGGCGGCGGCGC
>SLKW01000002.1 GCA_007134405.1 Paracoccaceae bacterium | reverse complement strand
GAAAGCCTCCTCGACGCCGCGCTCGGCGCCGATCTCGACGCGCCCTATGCCTGCAAGGCCGGCGTCTGCTCGACCTGCCGCGCCAAGGTGCTCGAGGGCGAGACCGAGATGCGAGTCAACCACGCGCTCGAGGATTACGAGGTCGAACAGGGTTACGTGCTGACCTGCCAGTGCTACCCGCTCTCCGACCGCATCGTTGTCAGCTACGACCAGTGAGGCCGCTATGGACATGACGATCGAGGACTATCTCGCCCAGGGCGGCAAGCTCACCTCGCCCGCCAACGTCCCGCCGCGCTACCGGGGGGAACTGCTGCGCCTGATGGCGACCTTCGTGGACAGCGAGCTGGCGGGCTCGGCCGGCTTCGCCGACACGATCAACGACGCGCCCGGCATCAAGAGCCGCATTGCCGCCGCCCGGATCGTTCTGGAAAAGGCCGACCATGCTGAGCGCGTGCTCAACGTCATGGCCGAATTCGGTGCCAATACCGACCGCTACGAAGGTGTGCATCCCTGGGCCGCGCGCCTAAACCGCGACGCCGATATCGGCGCCTCGCGCCAGGGCGGCGACATGCGGCTCTCGGTCTTCCATTACCCGCTGCAGGGCTGGATCGACGCTGTCGTGATGAACGTGCTTCAGGGTGCGGCAGCTGTCATCCAGCTTCGCGAATTTGCGAGAGTTTCCTACCAGCCGCTGGCCGAGGTCTTCCGCACCGTCGCCCCGCGGGAGGCGCGCCATTATGAATTGGGCCGGGAGGGCCTCCAACAGATCGTTGCTACCGGAAGCGGGCGCGAGAAAGCGCGTGCCAGCGTCGCTTACTGGATCCCACGCGTCGAGGCCGGTTTCGGCCCGGCAAAATCCACGCGGTTCGAAACGCTTTCCCGTTTCGGCCTGCGCCATCGCACAAACGCCGACCTGCTGGCCGACTGGCAGGCCGAGACCGGCCGGATCTTGGCGCAACTCGACCTGACCTGAAGGATCCCCGATGACCGATCAGACCCCGATCCGCCTGAAGAGCTACATCTGCGGTGAATGGAACGCGGGCGCCCGCGACGGCAACGAGCTTCGCGACGCCGCCACGGGCGAGGTCGTGGCACTGATTGACGCCTCGGGCCTCGATATGGCCGCGGCGCTCGAACACGGCCGCCGGGCGGGGGCGAAGCTGCGCGGCATGTCCTTTCATGAACGTGCCCTGATGCTCAAGGCGCTCGGGCAGGAGCTCATGGCGCAGAAGGACGACTTCCACGCACTCTCGCTCGCCACCGGCGCGACACCGAAGGACGGCTGGGTCGATATCGAGGGGGGAATCGGCACGATGCTCGGCTATGCGTCGAAGGCCCGACGCGAACTGCCGAACACCAAGGTGCTGACCGAAGGCGCGGTCGAGTCGCTGGCCAAGGACGGCAGCTTCGCCGCCCAGCACATCCTGACCCCGCTCCAGGGCGTCGCGGTCCATATCAACGCCTACAACTTCCCCTGCTGGGGGATGCTCGAGAAACTGGCCCCCACACTCATCGCCGGCATGCCCGCGATCGTGAAGCCGGCCAGCCAGACGGCCTATCTCACCGAACTCATGGTGCGCCGGATCATCGACACCGGCCTCCTGCCGGAAGGTGCACTGCAACTCATCTGCGGCTCGGTCGGTGACCTTCTGGACCACATGACCGGCCAGGATGTCGTCACCTTCACCGGGTCCGCTTCCACTGGCCGGAAACTCCGCGCCCATCCCGCGATCATCGCCAATTCCACCCGCTTCACGATGGAGGCCGACAGCCTCAACAGCTGCATCCTCGGCCCCGACGCCACGACCGGCACGCCCGAATTCGACCTCTTCATCCGCGAACTGGCGGCCGAAATGACGGTCAAGGCCGGCCAGAAATGCACCGCGATCCGCCGCGCCTTCGTCCCCCGCGCACAGGTCCAGGCTGTCCGCGACGCGCTGGCGGATCGTCTGGCAAAACTCCCCGCGGGCCTTCCCGGCGACGCGGGCACCCGCATGGGCGCGCTCGCCAGCCTCGATCAGCGCGACGAGGTCCGCGCCCGCATCCGCGACCTGACCGCCGACGCCGAGATCGTCATCGGCGATCCTGGCCGCGTCACCACTGCCTCGGGCGATCCTGAGCACGGCGCCTTCCTCAATCCCGTCGTCCTCTACTGCGACCGCCCCGGCGACGCGACCGCCGTGCACGATGTCGAGGCCTTCGGCCCCGTCTCTACCCTGATGCCCTACGACGACCTCGACGAGGCCGTGGCGCTGACCCATCGCGGAAAGGGCTCGCTCGTGGCTTCCGTCTTCACCGACGACCCGAAAGTGGCCGAAGCCGCCGTCCTCGGCATCGCGCCCTTCCACGGCCGCGTCCTGATCGGCAACCGCGCCAGCGCCAAGACCTCGACCGGCCACGGCTCGCCCCTCTACATGCTCACCCATGGCGGCCCTGGTCGCGCGGGCGGCGGCGAAGAACTCGGCGGCATCCGCGGCGTCAAGCACTTCATGCAACGCACCGCCGTGCAGGGCGCGCCACGCCTTCTATCCGCCGTGACCGGCCGCTGGATCGACGGCGCCGCGGCGCGCGCCGACACACACCCGTTCCGCAAGTCCCTTGCCGAACTGCGCATCGGCGATCAGATCGTGACCGCGACGCGCGAAGTCACGCTTGAGGATATCGAGCATTTCGCCAATTTCACCGGCGACACCTTTTATGCCCATATGGACGAGGCCGCGGCGCGCGCCAATCCGTTCTTCGAGGGGCGCGTGGCGCATGGCTACCTGATTGTCTCGTTCGCCGCCGGGCTTTTCGTCCACCCCGACCCGGGCCCGGTGCTGGCGAATTACGGTGTCGACAACCTGCGTTTCCTCACGCCCGTGAACCCCGGGGACACGCTTGGCGTCCGGCTCACCTGCAAGGAAATCAACCCGCGCCAGGACGGCGATTACGGCGAGGTGCGCTGGGATTGCCGCGTCACCAACCAGAAGGACGAGGTCGTCGCGCAATACGACGTCCTCACCATGGTCGCCAAGACCTGGCCGCCCGCCGCCTGAGCATCCCGGCCGCGCCGAACAGAGGTGGGGGGGCAATCGCCCCCCGTCGTCATTTCACGCCGCTTCCTGTTCGGCCAGCATCTCGCGGACCATCGGGATCACCTTTTCGCCGTAAAGGCGGATCCCCTCCATCAGGTCCTCGTGCGGCTGCGGCCCGGTCGAATACTTCAGGTCGAAGCGCTCGATCCCCAGCCCCGTCACCGTGCGCACGATCTTCCGCGCCACGGTCTCGGGCGAGCCGACGAAAAGCGCCCCATGCGCCACCTCGCCGATGAAGCGGTCCTTCGTCACTGGCGGCCAGCCACGCTCGCGCCCGATGCGGCCGAACATCGCCTGGTAATGCGGCCAGAGCGCCTCGCGCGCGGCCTCGTCGGTCGCGGCCACGAAACCGGGCGAATGCACCCCGATCGGCCGCGCCTGCTGCCCGGTCTGGGCGATGGCGCGGTGGTACAGATCGACGAACGGCCGGAACCGCAGCGGATCGCCGCCGATGATCGCCAGCATCAGCCGCAGGTCATGCCGCACGACGCGGATCACCGATTCCGGGCTGCCGCCAACGCCGACCCAGGTGGTCAGCGGCTGGCCCAACCGCGGATAGACCGCCGCCTGCCGAAGCGGCGCCCGCGTCTTGCCCTCCCAGCTCACCTTCTGCTCGCGCAGCAGCCGGGCGAAGATGTCGAGCCGTTCCTCGAACAGCAGGTCGTAGTCCTGCATGTCGTGACCGAACAGCGCATAGCTCTCGCTGAACGAGCCACGGCCGAGGATCGCCTCGGCACGCCCCTCCGACACGGCGTTGAGCGTGGAAAAGCGCTGGAACACCCGCACCGGGTCGTCCGTGGACAGTACCGTCACCGCCGTGCCCAGCCTGATGCGCCTGGTGCGCCCGGCAATGGCCGCCAGCACGATCTCGGGCGCCGAAATCGCGAAATCGTCACGATGATGCTCGCCGAGCCCAATGAAATCGATGCCCAGCTCGTCGGCCAGCACCGCCTGGTCGACGACATCGCGCAGCACCTGGTCCATGGGTTTCAGTTTGCCGTCGGCACCCAGGCTGACGTCGCCGAATGTGTCGAGGCCCAATGAGACTTGGGGCATGATCGCCTCCTCTGATCCGAAGTCGCCTCAAGATAGGCGTTGCGCGGCGCGGCGCCTATCCTCGCCTGCGCACCGGGCTTGTGCAGACAAGCGCAGGTCGGATGCGAATGCTGACCCCCGCG
>SLKW01000329.1 GCA_007134405.1 Paracoccaceae bacterium | reverse complement strand
CCATTCCTTCGGCAGCCCCTCGCCGCGCCAGAACTTGTGGTGGATGTCCCATTCCAGTTTCCGCATCACGTCGGACAGGCGGTAATAGGCCTCGCCCTCGGCGCGGGTGAATTTGGGCCAGGAGGTCATCGTTCGGCTCCTTGGGCGGGAGCCGTCACACTGACAGCAGGGGGTTAACCGGCCCTCAGCGCGGCGCGCGCAACGTCATGACGTGATACCGACGTGAGACCGACGCGATACCGACGTGGGTCCGTGGGCCGCATCGGTATCGGTCCGCCGCCCCGTCTCGCGGTTGTAGGGATGCAGCGCCTCGCGCAGCGCGTGGATCTGCACCTCGGCCCCTTCGGCCAGTTCGGGCAGCCCGGCGATGCGCACCGTGATCGGCTGCTTCGAGCCCGTAAGGTCCACATATATATGGCTTTCCGCGCCCGCGGGCTCCACCAGGACGACATGGCCCTTGAGCGTCACGGCATCCTCCGGCCCCGCGCCGACGACCAGATCGTCCGGCCGCATGCCCACCAGATCGGTCCCCGAGGGCAGGTGATCGACCGCCCCGCCGGCGCCGTTCTCGCGCAGATAATCCATTGAAATCATGTTCATGGCCGGCGACCCGATGAACCCCGCCACAAAGGTCGAGGCCGGCTTGCGGTAGACATCCATCGGCGTGCCCACCTGCTCGATCACGCCGCCGTTCAGCACCACCAGCCGGTCCGCCAGCGTCAGCGCCTCCAACTGGTCATGGGTCACGTAAAGCGATGTCGTGCCAAGCCTTTTCTGCAGCTGCCGGATCTCCACCCGCATCTGCACGCGCAGCTTCGCGTCGAGGTTCGACAAGGGCTCGTCGAACAGAAACGCCGCCGGCTCCCGCACCAGCGCCCGCCCCATCGCGACCCGCTGGCGCTGCCCGCCCGAAAGCTGGCGCGGCTTGCGGTCCAGAAACGCCCCGATTTCAAGCATTTCCGCCGCCTCGCGCACCCGCCGCTCGATCTCGGACTTGGGAATGCGGCGGTTCTTCAACCCGTAGGCGAGGTTGTTGTAGACCGTCATGTGCGGATAGAGCGCGTAGTTCTGGAAGACCATCGCGATGTCGCGATCGGCCGGTTCGAGGTTGTTCACCACCCGGTCGCCGATCTTCAGCGTGCCCGAACTGATCGTCTCCAGCCCCGCGACCATCCGCAGCAGCGTCGATTTCCCGCAGCCCGACGGCCCCACCAGAACGATCATCTCGCCGTCCTCGATGTCGAGGCTGATGCCGGTCACGGCCTGCACGCCGCCCGCATAGACCTTGTGCAGGTCGTCCATGGTAATGGATGCCATGGCTTATTTCTCCGTCTCGGTCAGGCCCTTCACGAAGAGCCGTTGCATGAACAGGATCACCAGCACCGGAGGCAGCGCGGCCAGGACCACGGTCGCCATCACCAGATGCCAGAGAGGTTCGGAATCGCCGCCGGTCACCATCCGCTGGATGCCCATGACGATGGTGTAGTAGTCGGGGTCGGTGGTGATCAGCAGCGGCCAGAGATACTGGTTCCAGCCGTAGATGAACATGATCACGAAGAGTGCTGCGATGTTGGTGATCGACAGGGGCAGCAGGATGTCCTTGAAGAATTTCATCGGCCCCGCCCCGTCCACGCGGGCGGCCTCCATCAGCTCTTCCGGCACGGTCATGAAGAACTGCCGGAAGAGGAAGGTCGCCGTGGCCGAGGCGATCAGCGGGATCGACAGGCCCGCGAAGCTGTTCAGCATGCCGAGGTCCGCGACCACCTGGAAGGTGGGCACGATCCGCACCTCGACGGGCAGCATCAGTGTTAGGAAGATGATCCAGAAGAAGAAGATGCGGAACGGAAAGCGGAAATAGACGATCGCGAAGGCCGAGATGATCGAGATCGAGAGCTTTCCGATCGTGATCGCCATGGCCATGATGAAGCTGTTCCACATCATCCCGCCGATGGGTGGCGTGCCGGCGCGCGAACGGCCTTCGGTGATGACGGTGGTGTAGTTTTCCCAGGCGTTGGTGCCGGGCCAGAGCGGCATGACACCCCGCACGAAGGTCCCCGGCGGATGCGTCGAGGCGATGATCGCCACATAGACCGGGAAGACGACGATGGCGACGCCCAGGATCAGCACGAGATGGGCGAAAATGTTGCCCCAGCGGTTGTTCTCGACCATGGCTCAGCCCCCTCAGTAGTTCACGCGCCGCTCGATATAGCGGAACTGGATCACGGTCAGGATGATGACGATCGACATCAGGATGACCGACTGCGCCGCCGACGAGCCGATGTTCAGGTTCACGAAGCCGTCGCGATAGACCTTGTAGACAAGGATGTTCGTCGCCTGGCTCGGTCCGCCCTCGGTTGTTGCGTGGATGACGCCGAAGGTGTCGAACATCGCGTAGACGATGTTGATCACCATCAGGAAGAAGGTGATCGGCGACAGAAGCGGGAAGACGATGGTCCAGAAGCGCTTCATGCGGCTGGCGCCGTCGATGGCGGCGGCCTCGATCAGCGAATGCGGTATGGATTGCAACCCGGCCAGGAAGAACAGGAAGTTGTAGCTGATCTGCTTCCAGGCCGAGGCGATGATGACCATGATCATCGCGTCGTTGCCGCTACGCCGGTGGTTCCAGTCGTAGCCCACCATGTCGAGGATATAGGGCAGGATGCCCAGCGTGGGGTTGAAGATGAACCACCAGAGCACGCCGGCGATGGCGGGTGCGATCGCATAGGGCCAGACCATGAAGGTCGTGTAGCTGTCGCGCGAGCGGATCATGCGGTTGACCATCACCGCGAACAGCAGCGCCACCCCCATCGACAGGATCGTCGTCCCGACCGAGAAGATGGCCGTGACCCTGAGCGAGTTCAGATAGAGCGGATCAGCGAGCAGCGTCTGGAAGTTCTGGAACCAGACAAAGGTCGGCGGCCGGATTCCGAACGCGTCGCCCTGCCGGTAGACCGATTGCAACAGCGCCTGATACGACGGCCAGATGAAGAAGATGAGAGTGATGATCACCTGGGGTGCCAGCAGCGCGTAGGGCAGCCACTGGCTGGAGAATGTCATGCGTTTGGTCTGCATCGCGCCCGGTCCGCAAAAAAGGATACGGCCCGCCCCGGGTTAGGGGACGGGCCGCTGGGTCAGGTTCAGTTCATCGCGGCTTCGAACTCGCGCAGAAGCGCGTTGCCGCGGCGCACGGCGTCATCCGCGGCTTGCTGGCCGGACTTCGTTCCGGCCATCACCGCTTCCATCTCTTCCGAGATGACGTCGCGGACCTGGACGAAGTTGCCGAACCGCAGACCGCGCGAATTCTCGGTGGGCTCGTTCAGCGTCATCTGGCGGATCGAGGTGTCGGCGCCGGGGTTCTCGTCGTAATACCCCTGCTCCTGCGTCAGGTCGTAGGAGGCCTGGGTGATCGGCAGGTAGCCGGTGTCCTGGTGCCATTGCGCCTGGACCTCGGGCTGCGAGAGGTATTCGAAGAAGGAAGCGACCGCCTGGTATTCCTCGTCGCTGTGCCCGGTCAGCACCCAGAGCGTGGCGCCGCCGATGATCGTGTTCTGCGGCGCGCCCTCGATGTCGTCGTAATAGGGCTGGAAGCCGAAGCCGACCTCGAAATCGGCGTTGCGCAGAACGCCCGCACGGCTGGCCGAGGAGCCGAAGACGAAGCCGCACTCACCCGCGTAGAAGGCCGGGAAGGCGTCCGGGCCCGGGCCCGGGCCGCCCCAGCGGAACAGGTTGTCTTCCTGCCATTCGGCCAGATTGTCCCAATGGCGCGCGACATGTTCGTTGTTGAAGACGAACTCGGCGTCGAAACCCTCGAACCCGTTGGCCTGCGTGCCCAGCGGGATGTTGTGCCAGGCCGAGAAGTTCTCGAGCATGACCCAAGACGGCCAGGAGGTGGTGAACCCGCAGGGCGCGGCGCCGGATTCGACAATGGCGCGGGCGGCTTCCTCGGCCTCGGCCCAGGTTTCGGGCGGAGATTCGGGGTCCAGTCCGGCAGCCTCGAACACTTCCTTGTTGTAGTACATGATCGGCGTCGAGGAGTTGAACGGGAAGGACAGCATGTTGCCGTCGGGGTCGGTGTAGTAGCTGACCACCGTGTCCAGGTAGGCGTCCGGGTCGAACTCGACGTCGTGGTCGGCCATCAGCTGATAGATCGGGTAGATGGCGCCCTCGGCGGCCATCATCGTGCCGGTGCCGACCTCGAAGACCTGCAGGATGTGCGGCTGCTGGTTGGCGCGGAAGGCGGCGATGGCGCCGGTCATCGTCTCGGTATAGGTGCCGCGAT
>SLKW01000358.1 GCA_007134405.1 Paracoccaceae bacterium | reverse complement strand
TGCGCGAGGCCGAGAAACTGGTCACGGCCGGGGTTAGAGAACTCCTGGTAATTAGCCAGGACACATCCGCCTATGGTGTGGACCTGAAACACACTGAGGATCGCGGCCATCGCGCGTATATCACCGATCTGGCGCGCGACCTCGGCAGCCTCGGCGCCTGGGTGCGTCTGCACTATGTCTATCCCTACCCGCGTGTGCGCGACCTGATCCCCCTGATGTCCGAGAGGCTTGTGCTGCCCTATTTGGATATTCCTTTCCAGCACGCGCACCCGGACACGCTGAAACGCATGGCTCGCCCCGCCGCCGCAGCAAAGACGCTCGACGAGATCGCCCGCTGGCGGGCAATCTGCCCGGAGATTACACTGCGCTCGACCTTCATTGTCGGATATCCCGGCGAAACCGAGGCCGAGTTTCAGACACTGCTCGACTGGCTCGACGAGGCGCAGCTCGACCGCGTCGGCTGTTTCAAATACGAGGATGTTGCCGGCGCGCGGTCGAACGCCCTGCCCGACCACGTCCCCGACGAGGTGAAACAGGAACGGTGGGAGCGCTTCATGGAACGTGCGCAAGCGATTTCGGCGGCAAAGCTCGCATCGAAGGTTGGCACACGGCTGGAGGTCATCGTGGATGCAATCGATGAAGAGGGCGCGACCTGCCGCACAAAGGCCGATGCGCCGGAAATCGACGGAAACCTCTTCATCGACTCTGGCTTCGAGGATCTCATCCCGGGCGACATCGTCACCGTCGAGGTTGAAGAGGCAAGCGATTACGACCTGTGGGGCCGCTACATCCGCGACTAGATCACGCGTCCGGACCGCTTCTCTGAACCGCTGAAAGGCCTTGCGGTCCATTGAGGATCATGGTGGTTTGCGCGCAACTTTGTTGCGAGGGTGCGAATCATGGATCCACGGCCGTTTCGCTCGGTCCTCTATATCCCCGGCTCGAAGGAACGCGCACTTGAGAAGGCGCAGAACCTCGCGGCCGATGCGATCATCTTCGATCTGGAAGATGCGGTTGCACCCGAGGAAAAGGCAAACGCCCGTACCCTGCTCGCCCGAACACTGGCCGAGGCCGACTACGGACGGCGTGCGAAGCTGGTACGGATCAATGCACTTTCGACCGAATGGGGCGCCGACGACGTCGCCGCAATGGCCGCAGCGCGCCCCGAGGCGATCCTGCTGCCAAAGGTCGACAACCCCGACGACATCGCGGCGCTTGCCAACAAGCTGGACAGCAGATCCGAGACCGCGAAAACGCGCATCTGGGCGATGATGGAAACACCGCGCGGCATTCTCAACGCCGCCGCCATCGCCGCCGCACCGCGCATGGCAGGCTTCGTTCTTGGCACAAACGACCTCGCGAAGGATCTGGGTTGCCGTGTGGGGCCTGGACGGGTCGTACTGCAGACGGCGCTACAGACCTGCCTTCTGGCGGCACGTGCGGCGGGGATCGTCGCCGTGGACGGGGTCTACAATGCCTTCAAGGACGAGGACGGCTTGCGCGCGGAATGCGAAGAGGGGCGCGACCTGGGGTTCGACGGCAAGACGCTGATCCACCCCGCGCAGATCGCGATTGCCAACAGCGTCTTCGCGCCGACCGCGGACGAGATCGATCTCGCCAATCGCCAGATCGCTGCCTTCGACGCCGCGACCGCAGAGGGTCAGGGCGTGGCCGTGCTCGACGGAAAGATCGTGGAAAACCTGCACGTAGCCTCGGCGCGGCGATTGCTGGCGCGCGCTCAAGCGATCGAAACGCTGGAGGGGGCTGTCTGACATGGGTTACGTGATCCTTGTCCTTGGCGTGGGCCTCTGGTCGGTCGCGCATCTCTTCAAGCGTCTCGCGCCCGAGCACCGCGTGGCGATGGGCGACTCGGCGAAAGGGCTCGTCGCGGCGGCGCTGATGCTATCGATCGTCCTGATGATCGTCGGCTATCGCTGGGCCGATCCGGTCTGGCTATGGTACCCGCCGCCCTTCCTGCGCCACATCAACAACTTGCTGGTCCTTCTGGGCTTCTACCTCTTCGCCGCCTCCGGACTGCAGACCGCCATAACCCGGCGCATCCGCCATCCGCAGCTTTCGGGTTTCAAGGCGTGGGCGGTGGCGCATCTGCTGGTCGTGGGTCACCTGCCGGGGATCATACTTTTTGGCGGGTTACTCGCCTGGGCGGTTGTCGCCGTCATCCTCATCAACCGCGCCGAGCGAGACTGGACGCCGCCTGCCGCCTCAACCGCGAGCAAGGAGGTGGCGGCGGTGGTCATCGCGCTTGTCGCCACCGCCGTCGTCGGCTGGATCCACGCCTGGCTCGGCGCCTGGCCCTTCGGGTGATGCCATGAAACTCTACCGTCTGCTCACCGGACCCGATACTTCCGAGTTCTGCCACAAGGTCTCGGCGGCGCTTTCGAAGGGGTGGGAACTCCACGGCTCGCCCGCCTTCGCATTCGACGCTTCCAGTGGGAAGCTGCATTGCGCTCAGGCGGTCACCAAAGAGGCCGACATCCCCCATCACCCCGACATGAAGCTGGGGGACCAATGACATCGAAGACCAATCCAGGCCGCTTTTTCGAGGACTACCAGCTGGGCGAGGTGATCCGCCACGCCGTCCCGCGCACGGTCTCGGGCGGCGAGCGGGCGCTCTATCACGCGCTCTACCCTGCCCGTGGCGCGCTGCATTCCTCTGACGAATTCGCCCGCGCCTGTGGCCTGCCGCAAAGCCCGGTGGACGACCTGATCGCCTTCCACGTCGTGTTCGGCAAGAGCGTTCCGGACATCAGCCTGAACGCGGTCGCGAACCTCGGCTATGCGCAGGGCCGCTGGCTGCTTCCGGTCTGGCCCGGCGACACGCTGACTGCGCGGTCCGAGGTCATTGGCCTGAAAGAAAATTCGAACGGTCGCACTGGCGTCGTCTGGGTCCGCACCACGGGGCTGAACCAGCATGGCGGCACGGTTCTGGACTATATTCGCTGGGTCATGGTCCGCAAACGCGATACCCGCGCCCCCGCGCCCGAGACGGTGATCCCCGAGCTTTCATCTGCTGTCGCGGCAGCCGATCTGGCGATCCCCGCGGGGCTGGATTTCAGCCACTACGATTTCAGCCTGGCCGGTGAACCGCATCGCTGGGACGATTACGCAGTGGGAGAGGTCATCGATCACGTCGACGGCGTCACCGTGGAGGAAGCCGAACACATGATGGCGACCCGCCTCTGGCAGAACACCGCCAAGGTCCATTTCGACGCCACCCTGCGCGAAGATGGGCGGCGGCTGGTGTATGGCGGGCATGTCATCAGCCTAGCGCGCGCGCTTTCGTTCAATGGCCTCGCCAACGCGCAGCTGATCGTTGCGCTCAATGCCGGCAGCCACGCGAATCCCTGCTTTGCCGGCGATACGGTGCGCGCCTGGTCCGAGGTTCTGGACAAGGCAGAAACCTCCGCGTCGGGTGTCGGGGCCCTGCGCCTGAGGCTGGTTGCGACCAAGGGCGCACCGGGCGAATTGCGCGATGCCGATGGCCGCTACCTGCCGGAGGTACTGCTCGATCTCGACTACTGGGCACTGGTTCCCGCCTGAAGCGCCCCGCCGCGCCGGTCATAGTCCGAAAACTCAGATCGCTGCCGAGTGCTTTGCCATCGCGTAATCGTCGAATGCCGCCGCGATCATCCGCGTCAGCGGGTGGCCTTCGGGGGGAATGGCCAATCCCTCCGCCGTCTGCTGGACGAACGGTGCGTACCGCGCGACCACAGGCGCATAGAGCGCCTGCAAGCGGGCCGGCGTGGCGCCAAAATCACGGATCAGTTCGGCATTGCGCACCCTGAAATCGCACATCAGCGCCTCGATGATCCGCCCGCGCAGCAGGTCCTCTCCCTTGAACGCGTGACCGCGTGCGGTGGCGAATTGCCCCAACTGCACCGCCTTCGACCATGCCGACGTGACCGGGTTCATCTGCGCGTATCCCTGCGGAAAGCGCGAGATCGACGAGGCGCCCAAGCCCACCAGAACCGGCGCGACATCATCGGTATAGCCCTGGAAGTTGCGCCGCAGCCGACCCTCGCGCGCGGCGATGGCCAAGCCGTCTTCGGGCCGTGCGAAATGATCGATCCCGATCTCGTCGTAACCGTCCCAACGGAAAAGTCGCCGCGCCGTCTCGAACAGCTCCAGCCGCTCCTCGGCTGTGGGCAGCGCCTCGGACGGGATCAGTTGCTGGCGCCGCGCCATCCAGGGCACGTGGGCATAGCCATAGAGCGCTACGCGGTCCGGCGAAAGCGACAGCAGCTTCTGGACCGAGTCGGAGA
>SLKW01000142.1 GCA_007134405.1 Paracoccaceae bacterium | reverse complement strand
GGGTTCCGGTGCCGGGGCGGCTTCGGGTTCCGGTTCGGCGGGTTCAGGCTCGGGCTGCGGCTCCTGCTCCGGTTCGGGCGCGGCCGGTTCGGGGGGCGCGTCGGACTCGGCCTCGTCGGCCTCGCCGGGCGCGCGCAGGCGGGCGAGCGGCGCGCCGACCGGCAGGGTCTGGCCCGGCTGGGCGAGCAGTTCGGCGACCTCGCCCGCGCTGAAGATCTCGATCTCGATGGCGCCCTTCTGCGTCTCGACCACGGCCACGATATCGCCGCGCGCGACCGTGTCGCCCGGCGCGACCAGCCATTCGACCAGCTTGCCCGCCTCCATGTCGGCACCGAGCGAGGGCATGGAGAAGACGCTCATGCGCCGATCCCCGGCAGCGCGCGCACCGCGGCCACGATGTCGGCGACCTGGGGCAGGGCGGCGGTTTCCAGGTGCTTCGGATAGGGCACCGGCACCTCGGCCGAGCAGACGCGGGCGATGGGGGCGTCGAGGTGAAAGAAGCAGGCCTCCTGCACGCGCGCGGCGATCTCGCCGGCGAGCGAGCCGGTGCGCCAGCCCTCGTCCACGATCACGGCGCGACGGGTGCGCGTGACCGATGCCATGATGGTTTCGTCATCAAGGGGGCGCAGGCTGCGCAGGTCGATGACCTCGGCCTCGATGCCCTCCTTCGCCAGTTCCTCGGCGGCCTCCAGCGCCTTCCAGAGCGAGAAGCTGTAGGAGATCAGCGTGACGTCGCGGCCCTTTCGCCGGATCGCGGCGCGGTCGATGTCGACGGGGCCCGCGTTTTCCGCGATCTCGCCGGCCATATTGTAGAGCATGACATGTTCGAAGACGATGACCGGGTCGGGCTCCTGCAATGCGGTCCAGAGCATTCCGCGCGCATCGGCGAGCGTCGCGGGGGCGACGACGCGCAGGCCGGGGATATGGGCGTAGTAATTCTCAAGGCTGTGGGAATGCTGCGCGGCAAGCTGCCGGCCCGCGCCGGTCGCCATGCGGATCACGAGCGGCACGCCGAACTGCCCGCCCGACATGTGCCGCAGCGTCGCCGCCGTGTTCAGGATCTGGTCGAGCGCGAGGAGCGAGAAGTTGACCGTCATGATCTCGACGATCGGGCGCATGCCGGCGAGCGCCGCGCCGATGCCCGCGCCGGTGAAGCCGCCTTCGGAGAGCGGCGTGTCGCGGATGCGGTCGGGGCCGAATTCGGCGAGCAGGCCCATCGAGACGGCGTAGCAGCCGCCGTAGGCGCCGACATCCTCGCCCATCAGGAAGACGCGCTCGTCGCGCAGGAGCGCGTCGGTGATGGCGGCGCGGCAGGCCTCGCGGTAGGTCGTCTCGGTCATGGGCGCGTCGGCGGCGGGTGGAGGCGGTTCCGGGCGGGTCTCGGCCACGACATGGCGGGTCAGGTCCTCGACCGGCTCCCAGGGGGCCTGTTCGCAGGCGGCGACGGCGTTGCGCAGCTGCGCCTCGACCTCGGTCTCGATCGCGTCGACCTCGTCCTGGTGGATGAGGTTGTTGTCGAGCAGCCAGGACTGGAAGCGGACGATCGGCCCCTTCTTGCGCCATTCGGCGACCTCGGCCTTGTCGCGGTACTTCTCGGCGTCGAACATCGAATGCGGGCGGAAGCGGTAGGTGCGGCATTCGAGGAACCAGGGCTGCGGATCGGCGCGCATCGCCTCGGTGATCCGGCGGGTGGCGGCCTCGACGGCGACGACATCCATGCCGTCGACCGCCTCGGCCTGCATCCCGTAGCTGGCGGCGCGCGGCACGAAATCCGGGTTGGCCTGGACGCGGGCGACGGCAGTGCCCATCGCATAGAGGTTGTTTTCCAGAACGAAGAGCACCGGCAGCTTCCAGAGCGCGGCAAGGTTCATGGATTCGTGAAATTCCCCCTCGGCCAGCGCCCCGTCGCCGAAGAAGCAGACGGAGACGCGGTCCGCGCCCTGCATCCGGTCGCCCAGCCCCAGCCCGACGGCCAGCGGCAGCCCGCCGCCGACGATGGCGTTGCCGCCGTAGAGGTTGGTCTCGGCGTCGAAGAGATGCATCGAGCCGCCGCGCCCGCCGGCGCAGCCCGTGGCCTTGCCGTACATCTCGGCCAGAGCCGATTCCATGCTCATGCCGCGGGCGAGCGCGTGGCCGTGTTCGCGGTAGGTCGAGACGACGCGATCCTCCGGCCTCAGGGCCGCCGAGACGCCCACCGCCACCGCCTCCTCGCCGTCGTAGAGATGCAGGAAACCGCGGATATGTTCCTGGGTGTAGAGCTCATAGCATTTCTCCTCGAACCGGCGAATGCGGATCATCTGCCGTAGGAGGTCGCTCACATGCGCGCGGTCGAGTTTCGTCTTGCTCATTTCGCGTCTCCCTCCAGCGTCGACAGATCCCCCTCGGGCAGGCCGAGTTCGCGGGCGCGCAGCAGCCGTCGCATGATCTTGCCCGAGCGGGTGCGCGGCAGGTCCTCGCGGAAGACGATCTCGCGCGGGGCGACGGCGGGGCCGAGGCGCTTGCGGGCATGGCCGCGGAGTTCGCGTTCGAGCGCCGCGTCGGCGGTGACGCCGGCATTCAGAGTGACGAAGGCCTTGACCACCTCGCCCGCGGTTTCGTCGGGGATGCCGATGACCGCGGCTTCGGCCACCGCCTGGTGTTCGATCAGCGCGCTCTCCACCTCGAACGGGCCGATGAGGTGGCCCGCGGACTTGATCAGGTCGTCGGCGCGGCCGACGAACCAGTAGTAGCCGTCGCCATCGCGCATCGCCAGGTCGCCGGTCAGGTACCAACCGCCGGCGAAGCACTTCCGGTAGCGCTGTTCCTCGCCCAGATAGGCGCGCATCATCGACGGCCAGCCCGGACGCAGCGCCAGCTCGCCGATCTGCCCGTCGGCGCAGACGCGCACCCTGTTGGCGACCCGCTCGACGATCCCGGCCTCGATTCCCGGCAGCGGCTTGCCCATCGCACCGGGCTTGATATCCATCGCGGCGGTGTTGGCGATCATGATGCCGCCGGTCTCGGACTGCCACCAGTTGTCGTGAAAGGGCTTTCCGAAAACGCGCTGACCCCAGAGCACGCATTCGGCGTTGAGCGGCTCGCCGACGCTGGCGAGAAAGCGCAGCTTCGAGAAGTCGCGCCCCTGCGCCGCTTCGGTGCCGGCGCGCATCATCATGCGGATAGCGGTCGGCGCGGTGTACCAGACCTGCACCCCTTCGCGCTCGAGGATAGTGTACCAGCGGTCGAGGTCGAATTCGGCCTCGTCCACCACCAGCGTCGCGCGGTTGCACAAGGGCGAGATGATCCCGTAACTCATCCCCGTGACCCAGCCCGGATCGGCGGTGCACCAGTAGATGTCGCCCGAGCGCAGGTCGAGCGCGATGCGCCCGGTTTCGGCATGCGCGACAACCGCCTCGTGGACATGCACGACGCCCTTCGGCTTGCCGGTCGTGCCCGAGGTGAAGTGCAGAAGCGCCATGTCCTCTGGGCCGGTCGCGACGGTCTCGAACTGATCGGAGGCGGTGGCCATCGCCGGGCCCAGTGCCGCGCAGCCCTCGGGGGCGTTGTCGCCGATGATCAGCACCAGCTTCAGGCTCGGCAGTTCGGAACGCCACTCGGCAACCTTGCGCCGGTACTGCGCCTCGGTGGTCAGCAGGACGCTGGCCTGCCCGATCTCCATGCGCGCGCGCACCGGTTCCGGGCCGAAGGCGGCGAAGAGGGGGCTGACCACCACGCCCGCCTTCAGTGCCCCGAGCGTCGCGGCGTAAAGCTCCGGCACTCGCCCCGCCAGCAGGAAAAGCCGGTCGCCGCGCGTGATGCCGTGGGCCGTCAGGACATTGGCGAACCGCGCCGCCTCGGCCTCGAGCCCGGCATAGGTGATGTCGCGCCGTTGACCGGACTCACGACCCAACCAGCGGATGGCGACCTGATCGCCGTGCGCCGGCAGATGCCGCCCGATGGCCTCGTGCGCGATGTTGAGCCCGCCGCCGGGCAGACCGGCGCGCCGTGCACGCGCCGAGGCCCAGGAGAAATCAGCGCGGGCGTCACTGCTGTCCTGGACAGCGGCGTCGCGCCGTTCCTCGGAGTTCTTGCGAATGACGCCGATCCCGGGTTCGGGCTGCTCTTGACCATCGACCATCTGCCTTCCCCTCCCTGGGCAGCGCAATGGATCGGGACCGATTGCGCGCAGGCACCAACCTCGGATCTGGCGCCTGTTCGCGACGACAATACCGTGCGAAGTAGGCAGGCGCCTTGACCGAAATCATTGCCGCAGGCGGAGGCCGGCATCGCGCGACATCGCAGGCAGGC
>SLKW01000245.1 GCA_007134405.1 Paracoccaceae bacterium | reverse complement strand
GTGGGCCGAGGCGGTGGGCCGTGCCGCCGAGATCGAGGCGCGGCCCCGGCGGCAGTGCCCCGCGCCGCGGCCCGAAGGGGCGCGGCGCCCGGCCCAACGCGAGGAAGGTTGTGCGCAGCACAGCCTGACGAGGGGCGGGAGACCGCCCGTCGACTTTTCCTGCCGGTCGGGCAGGGGGTCATCGCTGGGCCTTCTGAGCCAGGGCGGCGGGGTCCGGGCGCGGCGTTGGTCGCGGGCGTCAGGCGCTCTGGCGGCGGTCGAGGGCGCGGGCGATGAGGGTGGTAAAACTTTCGGCGCTGTCCACCGCGGCGATCTCGCCGGCGCTGACGGTGAGGCCCCAGTTCCGCGCCATCGACCGGTAGAGCGGCTGGCGGTGGGCGAGCGCGCGGGCATAGGTCCAGCGGATGAAGGCGTCGGGGTCGACGGCACCGGGCGCGAGGCCGGTTTCGGACAGATAGGCCGCCCAGGCGTCGTCCAGGAAGTCGGGGTGGTAGTACATCGGTTTCGGCGCGCGGTCGAAGCGGCGGACGAGGTCCGCGGTATGCGCCTCGGTCCCCTCGATCCAGACCATCAGCAGGTGTTGCGACAGCGTGGTCAGGACCGGGTCGGCTGCGTCATCGGGATCGACCACCTCGCAGATCGACCCCGAGGTATCGCAGACGAAATCGGCGTAGCCGTATAGCTCCTGCGCGCGGGCGATGAAGCGCGGGGTGTCCAGCATCGCGGCGATCTCGGCCTCGCGGTGCATGTCCTGGCGGCGGCGGTACTCGTCGAAGGGCAGTCCCCCCTTGGCCGGATCGCCCGGCTTGCCCAGCCAGGTCGCCAGTGGCGCCAGGTTGTCGAAGGTGATGTTCGAGCGGATGTGGACCGAGTCGGTCATCAGGAGTTCGCGCAGCAGCGGCACCTTCATCGCCTCGCGCTTGAAATTGTCGGCGATGTCCTCGCCCAGGTAGCGGGTGCCGATGCGGTAATCGACCGAGTAATGGAACCAGCCCCCCCCGCGCAGGATCGCCGAGATGCGGGTCTTGCCCAGGCCGGACATGCCGAACAGCAGCACGCGCTTGCCGGTCGCTTGCAGCCAGTCGTCGGCGGTTGCGTAGATCATCTTCGGCCCTCGGTCGGACGGCGGCGGATCATGGCGCGCTCAGTTCGCGGGTTCAAGGCGGGTGATGCCGACGCCGCCGGCGCGCGCCAGATCGGGGTCGAGCGTCATCGGGATGTATTCGCCGCGCCGCCACAGGACGCCCAGATCGTCGTAATGCCGGCTCAGCGGGTGGCCCGACTGGCCGGTCGAGGTGATGAAGACCGAGGCATCGGGATCGGCCAGGTCGTAGACGCCGCGATAGCCCGCGCCGTGGACATTCAGGAAGGGCTCGGGCTCGGTCGCCGGGCCGCCGCGGATCACGCCGCGCAGAAGCGTGTTGTCGCCGCCGCTGGTCGATTGCCGGATGTTGACGAAATGGCGCAGGATCGGCACCTCGCCCAGGACCGCGTGGTCATGCGTCGCCTGATGCGCGTCGCCCCAGCGCCAGCTTTCCATGTTGGGCCCGTATTCCTGCACCAGCCACAGCAGCGCCGCATCGAGCGAGATGCGCGCCATGTCGGTGCAGGTCTCGACCACGGCCGACTGGATGACGTCGCACCATTCGGCCGCGCCGCCGGTGTCGCGGAAGACGCGCTCGATGAAAAGCGGCTCGAGATGGCCGAAGGTGTCGGCGAGCGGGCCAAGCTCGTCGCGGATGAGGCGGAACTGCAGTTCACGCATCCAGGCGGCGTAGATCAGGGGTTCGGGCAGATGCTCGTTCATCTCGCCATTCCAGTCGGCGAGCATCTGCAACGCCTGCTGACGACGGGCCTCGGGCGTGCCGGGCTCGGCGGCTGCGTCCTGGTACCAGAGATCGGCGCCGACCAGAGGCAGCAGGTTGCGCGCCGCCTGACTGACGGTGTCGAGCTGTGCCTCGACGAAGCTTTCGCGGGTGTGCACGGCGCGCTGGCGCATCAGCCGCACCCAGCGCTGGATGCGCTGGCTGTCGCCCCAGTCGAAGCTGACATGCATCGGGAAGGGGCGGTTCACGGTCTTGTTGTTGGTATTGCCCAGAAGGCCCGTTTCGGGGTCGGTGAAGCGCGGATTGGCGTCAAAGGGCAGCCAGCCCTGCCAGCGCGCGCGCTCGTCCCAGCCCGGGGCGGGCATGCGGCCCTGGGTCGGGTGGTCGGGGTCGCGGCGCGGTATCCGGCCGATCACCTGCATGGCGATGCGGTTCTCGTCGGCGAGCATCAGGTTCTGCGCCGGGGCGACGAAGTCCTCGGCCGCTTCGAGCGCCGCGTCGATCGAGCCTGCCCGCATCAGCCGGATGGCCGCCGCGATCGTGGTGTCGTCGCCGGTGAGCGCCGTCCAGCCGAGCGCCGGGACGTAATCCGAGGGCGTGATGGCGCCGAGGTTGTAATGCGCGCCAGGCAGGATGGGGCCGTTTTCCGACCAGCGCAGGGTGATGGTGAGCGGGTCGCCGTCGCGCACGCGGATGATCGAGCGGCGGGTTTCGAACTCGGCCCAGCCATCGGGGGTGCGGTAGCGCGAGGCGTCCTCGGGGTGGAGTTCCTCGAAGAAGAGATCCTGGTCATCGACATGGGCCGTGGTGAGCCCCCAGGCCAGCCGGTCGGAGCGGCCGACCATCACCACCGGGATGCCCGGGATGGTGCCGCCGATGACGCCGCCGGTGGCCAGCTCCATCCGGGCGAGGTACCAGATCGTCGGCGCGGACAGCGGCAGGTGCGGGTCGTTGGCCAGGAGCGTGCCGCCGGTGGTCGAGGCGCTGGGGGCTGCCGCCCAGGCGTTCGAGGCGCCGGCCAGTTCGAGTTGCGGGAAGGGCGAGAAATCGCTGCCGGGCAGCGCACCGGGCGGCAGATGCGGCTGGGCCAGCTGCGTTTCGGTCAGGCCCGGGAAGAGATGCGCGAAATCGGGCAGGGCGGCGATGCCCTGGCCCGGCGCGGTCGGCATCAGGTCGCGCGTGCGGTCCTCGCCGATCATGGCGGAGAGGCGCGCGCGGCGCACCTCGGCATCGACATGGCCCGAAAGCTGCACCGCAAGCAGCTTGACGAGGGCGACGGAATCGGCGGGTTGCCAGAGCCCGATCTCGGCAGGAAACAGGAAGAATTCGGGCGCGCCGCGTCCGAGCGCGCGTTCGTTCACCATCTCGATCCAGGCGTTGACGCCGCGGGCGTAGGCGTCGAGCAGGGCGCGGGTCTCGTCATCCAGCGCGGCGACCGAGGCCTGCGCCAGGGCGTAGAGGTCGAGCCGGCGCATGAGCTCGTCGGTGCGCAGGGTGCGCGTGCCGAAGACCTCGGACAGGCGGCCCTGCACGGTGCGGCGCATCACCGTCATCTGCCACAGCCGGTCCTGGGCGTGGACGAAGCCAAGGCCGTAGAAGACATCCGCGTCGCTGTCGCCGAAGATATGCGGCACGTTATGGGTGTTGCGCGCGATCTCGACCGGGGCGGCGATGCCGCGCACCTGCCAGCTGGCCGAATAGTCGGGGATCGAGCGCGACAGGAAATAGTAGACCCCGGCGAAGGCCAGCACGAAGATCACGACGAGCCCCGTCGCGATGCGCAAGAGCCAGCGGAAGAGGGTGAGCATGTCGGGCCGGGCTCCGTCGGTTGACCTTGTCGGCGGCTTCGGTACCTATGGTGCCTTGCCGTGAGATGCAATTCAAAGGATCGGGGGGTGGCATGGCGAAGGTGGCGTTTCTGGGGCTGGGCGTGATGGGCTTTCCGATGGCCGGGCATCTGGCCGCCAAGGGGCACGAGGTCTGCGTCTACAACCGGACCGCGGCCAAGGCGGCGGCCTGGGTCGAGAAGCACGGCGGGCGCCACGCCGCGACGCCCCGCGCGGCGGCCGAGGGGGCCGAATTCGTGATGGCCTGCGTCGGCAATGACGACGACCTGGCGGCGATCTGCCGGGGCGATGACGGGGCGTTCGCGGGGATGGGCGGGGGCGCGGTTTTCGTCGATCACACGACGGTTTCGGCGCGCATCACGCGCGAGCTGGCCGAAGAAGCGCAGGACGCGGGGCTGGGCTTTGTCGATGCGCCGGTTTCGGGCGGGCAGGCGGGGGCCGAGAACGGGGTGCTGAGCATCATGTGCGGCGGCGCCGAGGCCGATTACGACCGCGCCGAGCCGGTAATGCAGGCCTATGGGCGCACGGTGAAACGGCTGGGCGAAACCGGCGCGGGGCAGATCGCCAAGATGATGAACCAGATCGCCGTTGCCGGGCTGGTGCAGGGTCTCTCGGAAGCG
>SLKW01000489.1 GCA_007134405.1 Paracoccaceae bacterium | reverse complement strand
TCGAGTGCGTCGTTCGAAAAGCGCCCTTCGAGCGTTGTCGCGCTCACCCGCTTTCCACCGCCGGCACCCTCGCGCAGCAAAAATGACCCGCAGCGCCGCTGCGAGGCGGGTGGCCAGGTTGCGTCGAGCGCCCGGTGCAGGCGATCAGGCGATAGCGTCATTCGTCGCGGCCCACGAGGCGGGAAAGTTCCACCATTGCGGCATCAAGCTTGCCGGCATCTGTGCCGCGTACAACGATCTGGGTCCCATGCGCGCCGTTGCGAAGGTAAGGATAGGAACCGAAACTCAGATCCGGGAACTTTTCAGCAAGCACGCCCAGCGGAGTTGCGATGTCGCCCTCCCCTCGGCCCACGTCGATCATCTGGCTCAAGAGTGGATCGCCACCGGCGATCCGGGGCAGGATGCTGGCGAGCATCGCCTGAAAGATCGCCGGCACCCCTGCCATCACGTGAACGTTGCCCAGGGTGAAGCCCGGCGCGGCCGACACTGGGTTTTCGATCAATTCGGCACCCGTCGGGATCCGCGCCATGCGCAGCCGTGCTGGATTCAGTTCCAGACCTGTACGTTCGTAATGGGCAGCGAGCAGAGCGCGTGCATCGTCGCGCACCCCGATCTCCACGCCGAACGCGGCTGCTACGGCATCGGCAGTAATGTCGTCATGAGTAGGTCCGATACCACCCGAGGAAAAGACATGGTCGTTCGACCTGCGCAACGCATTCACCGCATCGACAATTCGGGCACGCTCGTCCGGGACGATCCGAACCTCGCGGAGTCGGATGCCGCGCCCAATGAGTTCGCCCGCCAGGTGATGCATGTTCGCATCACGCGTGCGTCCGGACAGAATCTCGTCACCGATCACAAGCATTGCGGCGGTCGGGTTCTTCATCGGCTTGGTCCGTTTCTGCAACTGCGGCTTTGTCCTAGCAGGCGCGCGGCGGGTTTCCAATTCCCACCTCTGGCAATCGCGCCGCGTGGCGTCTATTTAGGACCGAAAAGGGGATTGACGTGTACGAAAAAGGCGGCCGCATCACCCGTGAGGGGATTCGTATTCACGAGCCAGGCGATTTTGCCGGGATGCATGCGGCTGGGCAGGTAGTCGCGGAGATCCTCGACGAAATTGGACCGCATGTCGTCCCCGGGCAAACCACGGCCGAGATCGACAGGATCATAACAGAAATGGTCGCCGCGCGCGGTGCCACGTCTGCCACGATAGGATACCGCGGCTATCAGCATGCCAGCTGTATCAGCGTCAATCATGTCGTCTGCCACGGCATTCCCGGACCGAAAGCGCTTAAGGATGGCGATATCCTGAACATCGATGTGACCGTGATTGTCGATGGCTGGTTTGGCGACAGTTCGCGCATGTTTGTCGCCGGTACGCTTAGCCGCAGAGCCGAACGCCTGATCCAGGTCACGCATGATGCGCTAATGAAGGGCATAGAGGCGGTGAAGCCGGGCAACACGTTCGGCGATGTTGGTCACGCAATTCAAAGCTTTGTTGAGGCCCACCGAATGTCGGTTGTGCGCGATTTTTGCGGTCATGGGCTGGGTCGGGTGTTCCATGCTCCTCCAAATGTTTTGCATTACGGGCGTCCAGGCCGCGAGGCGATGCTCGAAGAGGGGATGTTCTTCACGATCGAGCCCATGGTGAACCTTGGCCGACCGGAAACAAAGGTTCTGGCCGATGACTGGACAGCGGTAACGCGCGACCGATCGCTATCGGCGCAATTCGAACACTCGGTGGGCGTGACTGCGGACGGCGTCGACATTTTCACGCTGTCGCCTGCAGGGCGGTTTCATCCAACTTGGCGCTGACAATGTGGCCCCGCGAAAAGCTTTAGCGCGGGCGTTGGCCAGGAGGGTGCCGTTCCTCAAGAATAAAATTCAGCGCGCCACCCACGAGTACAGCATACGCGGAGATGTAGAACCAAAGCATCAGCACGATAGCCGCGCCAATCGAGCCGTAAATTTCATTGTATGTGTCGAAATAAGTAAGATAGAGAGTGAATCCCAATGACGCCGCGCTCCAAAGTGCCAACGCGAGAAGGAGGCCCGCGGAAAGAAACGGGCTGCGTGCGCTGTCTTTTCGGTTGGGCCCATAGCGGTAGAAAAGTCCCAGGCCAACTACGAGAACTGCGATCGAAATGCCCCAGCGCAGGGTTTCGGTCAATAACGGGATCCAACTGTCTACTGGAATGAATGGCGAGAAAATTGCCATGACAATCGGGATCACCAGCATCGCTGCGAGCGCCGTCACGCCGACCGCGATCAGGATCCCGGTCAAAGCAAGCGCGGTCGCAGTGCTGCGCAGGCCACCACGGGGACTGCCGCCGTATATCGCTGTAAGTCCGCGTATCAGGGCATCGACCCCAAGGCGAGCCCACCAGGCAGCCATCAGAAGCGAGAAGACAGACGCAATCCCAAGTGTACGACTGGTGGTGCTGAGCAGATCCGCGATTTGGGTTTCGATCAGATCAAGCGCCTCTTCAGGCAAGAATTCGGAGCCAAGTTCAAGTGCCTCCTCGACTACCGCAGGATCGGCGAAGAAGCCAAAGAGCCCGATAAGTGCAGCAAGTGCCGGAAACACTGCCAGCATTCCGAAAAAGGCAACCCCCGCAGCCAAAAGGCCCAGGCGCCGTTCTTCCATGATTTGCCACAGGGCTAGTGTTACCCGCCAGACCCGCGTCACGGGTTAGATGGCCATCTCGTTAAGAGTTTTGCCCCGCTCCAGTGCGTCATCAAGCCAGCGCGGACGCCGTCCGCGACCAGACCAGGTCTGCGCAGGGTCTTCGGGATTGGCATATTTCGGTTTCGCCGGCTTGCGGGTCCGACGCCGAGCTATCTCTGAAAGATCCGACGGGTTCAGCCCGCGTTCCCGCGCAAACGCCTCGACTTCGGCAAGCGCCTTTTTCTTCTCCCGATCTTTGTAATGCCTTATTTCGTTCGCGACGTCCTTCTGAAGCTTTTTCAACTCCTCGAGGGACATCTTTTCCAGATCGAACATTCGCTTCTCCTCAAATGGAGACAAAAGTATTTAACGAAATACTTGTCTGACGCAACAAGTAGTCAATCGGAAATGCGTCGATTTCTTTTCTGAACGCGTGTTTCACGCCAGATCATGTAAACGCCTGACCCAACGATTAAAAGTATACCCGCCCAAGCAGTCACGTCCGGCCATTCGGAAAACACGACCAGACCCCAAAAGATCGCCATCGGCATCGCAACATATTCGAGCGGCGCAATCAGAGCTGCCTCGCAGATGCGATATGCCTGAGAGATCAGGAATCCGCCAAGCGCGCTGCCAAGACCAGTCAGCAAAAAAAGCAGCGCGTGTTGCGGTTCTGGCCAGGTCCAGGATCTTAGCAAGAACGACAGCGATGGGTGGGGCGTGGTATCGAACCGGCCGTCGCCCACACTCAATCCCATGGCGATGCTGAACACCAGGAAAGCGACCTGCATGTAGACCGCCATGGTTGCTGCGCTGTCCGTGGCACCCAACCGGCGGGTCAGCATATGCAGGGCAGCATAGCAAGTTGCGGCCAGGAGCGGCAGCAGTGCCACCGCCGTGAAGGCGTCGGTTCCCGGCCGAATCATGACCAGCACTCCCAGAAACCCGACACCAATCGCGGCCCACCGGCGTGGCCCGACCGTCTCGGAAAGAAAAACCACCGAAAAGACCGCTATAACCATCGGGCTGACGAAGAAGATTGCGGTCGCGTCGGCGATCGGCATGGCGGACAGTGCCAGGAAAAATGCCAAGTTCGCTCCCAGCAGGAAGCAACCGCGAAGAAGATGTATCCCTATCCGACGGGTGCGAAGCTGCGAAAGGCCGCCGGTGAAGGGCATGACAAGTCCGATCAGTACAGCGAGCGCAACGAACGCGCGGATCAATGTCACCTGATGGAGTGGGTAGGTATCCGACAGCGACTTAACCGCCATGTCGCCAAGGGTGAAAAAGAAAGCAGCGCCAATGGCACATACCGCGCCGAGCGTCGCGCTCGAATATGCGCCGGGCGTAACCTGTCCAATGGGGAGGCGCGGTCCAAAACGTTTCACAGGTGCAATGAACACGTTGGCTGCGGCGCATTCAAGCCCAGTCTTCAGTCACGGAGCGTGCAGCACCCTGACAGCGCTTGTGTGTCTCGCCGCCAGAAAACCTGAGCTTCCAACCCGTAAAGGCGATCGCTCATGTTGTCGGAACAGGCGGCGGCCTCGCGGATGACGACCATCCCCTCGCGGGTACCGGAAAACGGGACCGCGAGTGTCGGTGGGAATGCTGTTGTCGGCAGTGCTC
>SLKW01000065.1 GCA_007134405.1 Paracoccaceae bacterium | reverse complement strand
TTCGGCGGCCATAGCCTCGAACTTGGCGATTTCGACGGGGTCGATGGTGGTCGTGGTCATGGCTGCCTCCAGCGCGGCGAATTGCATCTGTCCCCCGTGGTGCGAGGACCCGGCGAGGTATATAGTCCGGATCATGGACAAGTCCCCAGAGCAAAAGAGACCGGCCGTAAGTCTCTACCCGCCGATCGAGCCCTTCGAGCGGCGGGTTCTGGATGTAGGCGACGGCCACGAGGTCTATGTCGAGGAATGCGGGAACGCAGCGGGAATGCCGGTGATCGTGCTGCACGGCGGGCCCGGCGGCGGTTCAAGCCCCATGATGCGGCGTTTTTTCGATCCGAAGAGCTATCGCATCGTTTTGTTCGACCAGCGCGGTTGTGGCCGCTCGCGCCCGCATGCCTGCGTCGAGGCGAACACGACCCGGCACCTGATCGACGATATCGAGCGTATCCGCACGGAACTTGGCATCGCGCGCTGGATCGTATTCGGCGGCAGTTGGGGGGCAACGCTGGCGCTGGCCTATGCGCAGACCCATCCCGAACGCGCCGCCTATCTGGTCCTGCGCGGGGTTTTCCTGGGGACCGAGGCCGAGCTTGCCTGGTTCTATGGTGGCGGCGCGGGTCGGTTCCACCCCGAGCTCTGGGCGCGGTTCACTAGCCCGATCCCCGAGGAGGAACGCGACGACTTGATCTCGGCCTATCGCGAGAGGCTCTTTTCGGGCGTCTTCGCGACCGAGACACGCTTCGCCCGCCTCTGGGCGGAATGGGAAAACGCGCTCGCCACCGTCGAGGCGCGCCCGCCGGGCGAAACGCCGGTGGATTACGCCCGCGCCTTCGCCCGGCTCGAGAATCACTATTTCAGCAATCGCTGCTTTCTGGATTACGACGGCCAGCTTCTGGCCGAAGTGCATCGGATGGCCGGCGTGCCGGGGACAATCGTGCAAGGGCGGCTGGACATGATCTGCCCGCCGGCGACGGCCTGGGCGCTGCATCGCGCCTGGCCGGAGAGCGAATTGCGCATGGTGCCGATGGCAGGCCATGCGCTGTCGGAGCCGGGCATCAGCGCCGAGTTGGTGCGCGCGATGGACAGGTTGCGCCAGCGGAAAGCGCACTTGGCGCTTGACTGAAACCCCTTGCGTTCGATGCCGGGCGGGCCTATATGAACGCCAATAGCGGCGCCTCGCGGGTCCACACCGAAAGGCTCCACCGGACAGATGCACGGGCCGCTGGGCCCGTTTTTTCGTTTCTGGAGGTTCGCAATGGGCGAATCCGACGCCGTCACCGAGCTTGTCGCGTATACTGCGCTCGACCGCCGCCTGGCCGCCATCGTGGCCCCGGTAATCGAGGGAATGGGGTTCGAACTGGTGCGGTTGCGGCTGATGGCCGGCAAGACGCGTACGCTGCAGATCATGGCCGACCGTCCAGAGGGCGGTATCGAGGTCGCTGACTGCGCCGAGATCTCGACCGCCGTGTCGGCCACGCTCGATGTCGAGGACCCGCTCGAGGACGCCTATGTCCTGGAAGTGTCGAGCCCCGGCATCGACCGCCCGCTGACGCGTCTGAAGGATTTCGAGGCGTGGGAAGGTTTCGAAGCCAAGCTCGAGACGCGCGAAATGATCGACGGGCGGCGACGCTTCAAGGGCCTGCTCGCCGGGACCGAGGGCGACGAAGTCCTGATCGAGATCGACCAGCAGGGCGAGAAAGTCACGATCGGCCTGAAATTCGACTGGCTGTCCGACGCCAAGCTCGTGCTGACCGACGAACTGATCGCCGAGACTTTGCGCGCGCGCAAGGCCGCGGGCACCATCAACGACGCCGATTTTGACGAGATCGAAACCGACACCGCTTCCGAGGAGGAGTGAGAGACATGGCCATCACCAGTGCCAACCAGCTTGAACTGCTGCAGACCGCCGAGGCCGTCGCGCGCGAAAAGATGATCGACCCCGAACTGGTGGTGCAGGCGATGGAGGACAGCCTCGCCCGCGCGGCGAAGTCGCGCTACGGGGCGGACATGGACATCCGGGTCTCGATCGACCGCAAGACCGGCCGCGCCACCTTCACCCGCGTGCGCACCGTGGTCGCCGACGAGGAGCTGGAGAACTATCATGCGGAGCTGACGGTCGAGCAGGCCAAGCCCTATCTGGAGAACCCGCAGATCGGCGACGAGATCCGCGACGAAGTGCCGCCCGTGGAACTGGGCCGGATCGCCGCGCAATCGGCCAAGCAGGTGATCCTTCAAAAGGTCCGCGAGGCCGAGCGCGACCGCCAGTACGACGAGTTCAAGGACCGCGCCGGCACGATCATCAACGGGCTCGTGAAGCGCGAGGAATACGGCAACATTATTGTCGATATCGGCCGCGGCGAGGGTATGCTGCGCCGCAACGAGAAGATCGGCCGCGAAAGCTATCGGCCGAACGACCGCATCCGCTGCTACATCAAGGATGTCCGTCGGGAGGCGCGCGGCCCGCAGGTGTTCCTCAGCCGCACCGACCCGCAATTCATGGCCGAGCTCTTCAAGATGGAAGTGCCCGAGATCTACGACGGCATCATCGAGATCAAGGCCGTTGCCCGCGACCCCGGCTCGCGCGCGAAGATCGCCGTGATTAGCTACGACAACTCGATCGACCCGGTCGGCGCCTGCGTCGGCATGCGCGGCAGCCGCGTTCAGGCGGTGGTCAACGAGTTGCAGGGCGAGAAGATCGACATCATCCCCTGGAATGAGGATCAAGCGACGTTCCTTGTGAACGCGCTGCAGCCCGCCGAGGTCTCGAAGGTCGTCATCGACGAGGACGCCGCACGGATCGAGGTCGTGGTACCCGACGAACAGCTGTCGCTTGCCATCGGGCGGCGCGGGCAGAACGTGCGGCTGGCAAGCCAGCTGACCGGCCTCGACATCGACATCATGACCGAGACCGAGGAATCGGCGCGCCGACAGGCCGAGTTCACCCAGCGCACGCAGATGTTCATGGACGAACTCGACATCGATGAGATGATGGCGCAGCTGCTTGTGGCGGAAGGGTTCACCGATCTCGACGAGGTCGCCTATGTCGAGCTCGACGAGCTTCTGTCAATCGACGGTTTCGACGAGGACACCGCGCAGGAACTGCAGGCCCGCGCGCGCGACCGGATTGAAGCGGTCAACCAGGCCGCGCTCGACAACGCCCGTGCAATGGGTGTCGAAGACAGCCTGATCGAGTTCGAAGGACTGACGCCGCAGATGATCGAGGCGCTCGCCAAGGACGACGTGAAATCGGTCGAGGATTTCGCCACCTGCGCCGACTGGGAACTGGCCGGCGGCTGGACGACGATCGACGGGCAGCGGGTCAAGGATGACGGCGTGCTGGAGCCCTTCGGCGTCAGCCTGGAAGAGGCGCAGCACCTGATCATGACGGCGCGCGTGATGTTGGGTTGGGTCGATCCGGCCGATCTGGAAGCCGCCGAGGCCGAAGATGAAGACGCCGAAGCCTCGCTCGAGGGCGCGGCTGCCGAGACGGAGCGGGCCTGAACGGGCCTGGAGCGCGCCTATGACCCGGGGCGGACGGCAGAAGGATCGCGACGGACCCGAGCGGCGCTGCATCGTTTCGGGGCAAAGCGGCGCGACGGCAGGGCTGATCCGTTTTGTCGTCGGCCCCGATGGCATGGTGGTTCCGGATCTGGCTGGCAAGCTGCCCGGCCGCGGCATCTGGGTCACGGCCGACCGTGCTGCGTTGGAGACGGCGGTGAAGAAGCGGCTTTTCGCGCGGGCGGCGCGAACGCCAGTCACCATGCCCGAGGGTCTGGCCGACCTTGTCGAGGCCGGGCTGGTCCGAAGGCTTGTCGAGACGCTGTCGCTGGCGCGCAAGGCCGGCGTGGCAGTCGCGGGTTACGAGAAGGCGCGCGATTGGCTCGTGCGTGGCGAAGCCGCGGCCCTAATTCAGGCCGCCGATGGATCGGAGCGGGGGCGCACGAAACTGCGCCCGCCCGCGGGGCCTGAAAGCCATGTCACCTGTCTTTCGGCGCAGGAATTGGGCATGGCCTTCGGGCGCGACTATGTGATACACGCCGCGCTGGCTGCTGGCAGTCTGTGCGGGCGTGTAGTAGAGGAAGCGGCAAGGCTCGCGCAGCTGCGTGGGCATATCGGCGTGATGGATGCCGGGAAGGATAGACAGGACGCATGAGCGATACCGACGACAAGAAACCCCTTGGCCTGAAGGGCGCCCGCCCCGGCCAGGTGAAGCAGAGCTTCAGCCACGGCCGCACCAAGTCCGTGGTGGTCGAAACCAAGCGCAAGCGCGTCGTCGTCCCGAAACCGGGCGCGACGCCC